>CAYGJW010000015.1:794-9514 GCA_964350415.1 uncultured Alphaproteobacteria bacterium | reverse complement strand
AAAGATAGTTAAGAAAAATTCTAAAGAAGCGCTACGTTGGTGGAAACGTGCGGCAAAGAAGGGAGATCTTAAGTCTCAGTATAATCTAGGGATTATGTATTATGAGGGGGAAGGTGTTAATGTGGATTTTGAAGAAGCGATGCGTTGGTTTAAGCTTGCTGCAGCTCAGGGGAACGCGGAAGCCCAGCAGCGTCTTGGCGCCATGTATGCTGCAGGTCAAGGCGTTGAAAAGGATTTTGAGCAAGCAGCACACTGGTATGAGCTTGCTGAAAAAAATGGATATGTGGAGGCTGAGGAAGCGACGAGCTAGTCGTTTCAAAAGATAAGCAGATCTTATTAAAGATGCCGCATCTAATTTCAAGTGCGGCATCTTTATTTGCTTTAATTTCTTCGATTTTCGCTATCTGGAACGACAGCATCACCGGTCGCATGTTTTTTTGTAAAATTGTGGTCGCCGGGTACAACGGCATTTCCAGCATCAGGATATATTACACGAGGTTGATGTGATTCGTATGGCGCCGGGTCTTGGGGGACAACAGCATCATCTGTTTGACTTCCTTGTGTTCCAGGTACAGTGAAGTCTTCAAAAAGTGTTGTCTCTTCTGCGCTTACGTGCGTATGCAGCGCAAAAATAAAGAGTAAGCTGTAGAATATAAAATGCATCGGTTTGCTCCTAAATATGAATCTTGAATTTAGTATGCCTTAGAAAGTTTAAGAAACAGTTAAGAAAGATGCTTTTAGTTTTGTTGCCTTAGGGGGAGTCTAAAGTCGTTGTTTGTTGCGTTTTTTCCGAGTTCGTATAGTTGTTATATGGATGTTCCTTTACCGAAGCTCCTGCGCCTTACATAGCTTATCGTAAATGCCGCCTTTGGCCATAAGCTCTGTATGGGTCCCGGATTCAGCAACTTTTCCGTCTGCAATGACATGAATAAGATCAGCGTTTTGAATCGTGGATAGGCGGTGGGCAATGACAATGGTTGTGCGGCCCTGCATAAGGACTTCAAGGGCCTTTTGCACTTTCTGTTCGGACTGGGTGTCCAGGGAAGAGGTGGCCTCATCCAGGAGTAGAATCGGCGCATTCTTCAGCAAGGCTCGCGCAATCGACAGCCGCTGACGCTGGCCCCCTGATAAACGCACGCCGCGTTCACCAACTTTGGTTTGATAGCCGCTAGGGAGGGATTCGATAAAGGTGTGGGCATCGGCTTTATGGGCAGCGGTTATGACTTCGTCTAAGCTGCAACCCGGTTTGCCGTAACGAATATTATTTTCAATCGTATCATCGAATAAGCTGACTTCTTGGCTGACCAGGCCAATGGTGCCGCGGAGCTCGTGCAGGGCAAGCTCACTGATCTCAGTGCCATCGATTGTGAGCTGTCCGCTGTTAATATCATAAAAACGCGGAATTAAATTCAGAATTGTTGATTTCCCGGAACCTGACGGCCCAACAAGTGCTGTGGTTTTGCCTCCCGGGGCAATGAGGCTTATATCATGCAGCGCAGGGGCACTTTCATGATAACTGAAAGAAACATTGGTGAATTTGACCTCACCTTTATTAAGCGCTAAGGGTTTGGGATTCTCAGGATTTTGGATGTTTTCTTTGCGGTCAAGAACTTCAAAAATACGGGTGGCAGCAGCTAGACCTTCTTGAATATCAGCATTCAGGCGGGCAAGCCGGCGCATGGGTTCGTAAGCCAGTAATAAAGAGACGATAAAGGCAAAGAATGTGCCTGTGGTTTTAGTGCCCTCAATCACTTGATAGCCGCCATAAATAATAACCAGCACAATGGTGACGCCGCCAAAGGCCTCCATAATGGGTTGCGACATAGCGCGTGACTTTGCCGCCTGATAAATAGAGGTATAGAGCTCTTGAATGGTGGAATCAACAGAGCGCATTTCATGCTTCTCCATTGTGTAGGCTTTTACGTGGCGAATACCTTGAAAGATTTGGTCGATTTTACTGGCAAGAATGCCAGTGCGCTCTTGGGTCTTAATCGAGATGTTTTTTAGTTTCCGGCTGTAACGAATCAGCGGCAGAATCACCGTTGGGATCACCACAAACGTAACGGTGGTTAACAGCCAGTCCTTGCTGAACATAACCCCAATCAAAAACAGTAGCGTCAGAAAGTCTTTTCCCATGCTGGTGATCGACGTTGAAACTGCATTGCGCAGTAAGTTAACGTCATTTGTGTACCGGGAAACCAGGCTGCCTGTGGGGTTTTTGTGAAAGTAACCCAGTTCCGCCCGGATCATTTTATGAAACATTTGCGACTGAAGTTGAGCAATAATTTTTTGGCCGATTTGGCTCATAATCACGCTTTGGCCGTAGCTTGCAGCCCCTTTAACTAGGAATAGAACCAGGATGCCAATACCTGCATAAAACAAGACGCTTTTGCTATCGGCTTTAAAGACTTTGTCGAAAATGATCTCAATACCTGAGGCAAAAACAGCGGTGGCCCCTGCAACAACGCACATCATAGCAAGCGCAATGAGAATTCGGCGCCAGTGCGGTAGAACATAGGTTTTAAGAAGACGCTTGAGGGTGGAAGGCTGAGTGCTCATTAAATCACAATTCGAATCATTAAATATCTGCTGATTCTAACTTATCTGAGCGATTTTGCAATGCACAGAAGTGCCTGCAAGGAAATGGACTTGCTTTATATTGCTTTAATGCGTTTCGCGTATTTTATACGGCAAAGGTCATAGCTTTGTGTCAGTAGAGGCTTTAGGTCGTCCCAGGTTTGTTGGGATGGGGTTAGAATACAGACCCAGGCCATCCAACCATAAACAGGGTGCGGGGTTAGGGTGTCAAGGGCTTCAAAGTCATAGTCATCGTCAATCATACATCCTTGTTCTGGGCGTTTTGGCAGTGTCTGGAAGAGCTCCAAGAAAATTGGTTTTGGTAGGCCAAAGTTGATTCGGAAAGTATGATCTCTGTTTAAGTTTGAGGCTTTATCATTCGGCCCATCTTTTTCCTTTAAGGTACAAAAATAGATGCCCCGTTTGAGCATGTCATCAGGATTATAAAAGAAACTTGTCTCCCCATAAGTCTCAAAAATTTTAAGGCCTTTAAACTGAGAAAGAAGATCGTTTGTAATATCAAAAGGGGATAGCATTATACGTGTCCTAACTTCAGAGGCTGAAATATTTGCAAATGCTTGATATGTAGGGTGTGGTGCCGGATGCAAGATTCGAACTCGCGACCCACTGATTACAAATCAGTTGCTCTACCAACTGAGCTAATCCGGCCCGAGACAGAATTTAACCAGTTTCAAAAGCAAATGCAAGTGTAATTTGCTTAAATTTAGATTCGCCCTGCACGAAGGCTTTGTGTGTGTTACCTTTAGTTTATGTCCCTTTAGCTGGAGAACATACATGCAAGTGAGATCTTTGGTGTTTTGCGTACTCATCCTAAGTTTATGCTGTGGATTTTCTGGTTGTTCTGCCCCGGTCTCATCTTCTGATCGACGTCAGGAATCTCGAGTTCAGGAAATACTAGGCGATCAATATATGGTTTCGCATAAATTAGCCTCAGGTGGTGAGTCTGATATTTATGGTGTTTATGATACCCAGGGAAAAAATTTTGTTGCAAAATACTGGGCTTCGGAAAAAGAGAATGATTTTTTAATACGAACAAGTGGTTTTCAAAACTCAATTGATACGCACCGAATTCTTGAGAGACAGCCCTTTATGGTTGCCTTGCGCCAGGTGGTTGGCGATAAGATTATGGTCTTAGATTATTTGGATGGGATATCGCTGGGTGATTATTATAATTCAGATGTTTCAAAAGCTGCCGTTCGTGGAGTGACAAGGCAAACGATTGCAGCGCTGGAAGATATGTGCAGGCTGGGCGTTGTAACCCACGACCTAACCAGTGAGAATATTATGGTTCTGGGAAGAGAAAATCCGCGCGCGGTGTTTATTGACCCAGCCTCGTATATCCTGACGAATCTTGAGAAAAAACGATGTAAGGATGAGCAGGGCAGCAAGCCATTTAAAATTTACAATCAAGACGTGATTAAAATTGATGGTAGAAAAAGAAACGTTTCACCTGCCTTTGCGCTGGGGATTTCCCTAACAGAAATTGTCTATTTACTTAATACACTTTTAACGCGCTGTGACCCAGATCTTCGTTATAAAGGTTTTAAGAAATTAGAGTTTGATGAAACCAAATTGCACTTGGATACCTTTGGTGTATGGAGGAATCATACGATTAATATCCTAAGCCCTGAGCTTAAAGAAAAAATGGAAGGCCTCATGAAAATGCCTGCAGGAAATATTGAGGGGTTTGAGGATGCTATCAAAGAAAAAGATAGCATCCTGGATGCATTGCTACAAAAAACATACAGCATGCTGGTGCAGTTTAAAAAACATGAAGAATATGGATGAATGTTCAGGGTCATTTCCGGTTGCTTTAAAAGAATAATGTATTTGTAGAGTACTATTGAGGGGGTATCATGCAGGAAACATGCCATTGCATTGTCGGCGCAACCAGTTCTGTCGCAAAGCCATTAATTGAAAAAATGCTCGAGAACAATCAGTATGTTCACTTAATTGCAAGAGATATAGCGCGACTAGAGGTCTATGGAGGCAATCCTTTAATCTCGGTTGCGAAAGCAGATGTTACCAACTTACCTGCATTAAAAAATGCGATTGATGCATGCCCAGTCCCTATGAAGTCACTGGTCTATTTACCTGGGACGATTATTTTAAAAGATCTTAAGTCTGTGTCTGAAGTCGAGCTTTTTGAGCATTTGAGAGTGAACACAACAGGTGCGCTTTTTGCAGCCCAATATGCAGCAGATATCTTGAAAGAAACGAAGGGTTCTATCCTCTTTATATCATCCGTTGCCGCCCAAAAAGGGTTTTCTCACCATTCAATTATTAGCTTATGTAAAGCGGGTTTAGAAGGTTTAACCGTTGCCCTGGCCAAAGAATTGGCACCTTATGTTCGTGTTAACTGTATCGCACCGAGCCTAATGGAAACCAAGCTTTCTGGTGCTCTGCTTGCAAATGACGCTATGAAAAAAGCGATGGAAAAAGCCCACCCGATGCAACGATTGGGAAGCCCCGAAGAAGCGGCTGCACTTACTTATTTCTTAATAGGGGACAGCAGTGGGTGGATGACAGGGCAGGTTATTCATATGGATGGCGGACGAGGGTGCTTGGATTGATGGCTGCAAAATTAATTGTTTTGGACTGGGATCATCTAGGGATGCATGTTAGTTCCCTGAAGCATTGTGATAAGGATAAAGATGTTATCTTTATGTGCGAAACCCAAGAAAATGCCAGCTATGTTAAGCATCATAAGAAAAAGTTAATTTTTTTATTTTCTGCCATGCGCCATTTTGCCTCTGAATTAAAGGCAGAAGGTTATCAGGTTGACTATGTTGATTATGAAAATTCAGCGAATACCCAGGCCTTATGCTCAGAAATAACCAGGGCGGTTAAGCGACATAATGCTGCAAATGTGCAGATAACATTTCCAGGTGAATACAGGATATTAAAGCAGCTTAAGGACCTGAAAAAAGGCTTGGCAATCCCTTTAGAAATTTTGGAAGATGATCGGTTTTTATGTTCTGCAAAAGATTTTCAAGCTTGGGCTAAGGACCGTAATACATTCTTGATGGCATCATTTTACCAAATGATGCGAAAAGAACACAAGATTTTGGTCTCAGACAACCTGAAACCTGAAGGCGGTAAATGGAGCTTTGATTCAGAAAATAGAAAGTTTCCAACGGGCAGGCTGATGGTTCCAGAGCCTTTTACGCAAAAAAAAGACTCGGTCGTTGAGGATGTAACAAAGCTGGTTGAGAAGCATTTCCAAAGTCATTTTGGGAAAAGTGAAAATTTTCATTTTGCAGTGACGCGTGCCCAAGCACTGAAAGCGTTAGATCATTTTATTGAGTATAGATTGGCAAAATTTGGCGACTACCAAGATGCGATGATTGAAGGTGAGCCTTGGATGTACCATAGCCACTTAAGTTTTTATATTAATGCTGGATTATTGCATCCGTTAGAGTGTATCCGGCGGGTTGAACACGCTTATCACGATGGGGATATTCCTTTAAATGCAGCAGAAGGGTTCATCCGACAAATCCTGGGTTGGCGTGAATATGTGCGGGGTATTTATTGGTATAAAATGCCAAATTATAAAAAAGAGAATTTTTTTGATGCGAAGCGGCCTTTGCCAGACTTTTTTTGGTCTGGTAATGTGAAAATGAATTGCCTTAGTCAATGCATTAATGAAACAAAACAAAATGCTTATGCGCATCATATCCAAAGATTAATGGTGCTAGGGAATTATTGTTTGCTGACAGGTGTGAATCCTGATGAAGTCAATGAATGGTATCTGATTGTTTATGCAGATGCTTTTGAGTGGGTTGAGCTTCCGAATGTAAGTGGGATGATTTTATTTGCTGATGGCGGATTGCTGGCAACAAAGCCCTATGCTTCTGGCGGCGCTTATATCAATAAAATGTCGAATTATTGTAAGAATTGTTCTTACAAAGTTAGCGTAAAAAATGGACCAGGTGCATGTCCATTTAATTATCTTTATTGGGATTTTTTAGACAGGCATAAGGAAAAGCTTTCCCGAAATCATCGCTTGAAAATGATTTATAATATTTTAGCTAAAATGTCCGGTGAAAAACTGAAAGAGATCCGCCAGGATGCAAAGGATTTCTTACAGCATCATCATTCGTGAAAAATTACTCAAAAAGTATGTGCTCTTGGATTTATTTATCTCCTTTTTTGATGAGCAGCTTAAGCACCTCTTGAATCTTGCTCGCAGAGTCTAGAAACATCTGCATGCATTGCTTCGCGGCATCATCTAGATGTGATCTTGAGCTTTCCTGATGTTTTTTAATAAGAACGATTGTTTCATCTAAATTCTGAGATGAAATAAGTGCGAATTGCCCAAGTTGTGGGGTGGGGTTGGATACATTAACTTGTTTTCTAAGTTCAAGCAGGGTGACAACATAATTGGAAAGATACTTTAAAATTTCGGACTGCTCTTGAGTGAGCGATCGAGGCTTGCTGTCAATGGCGCAAAGGGTTCCTAAGCAGTGACCGGAGCTTGTGTTAAGGGGGTAGCCTGCATAAAAGCGAATATTCGGATCCCCTGTTACCAGGGCATTATCAGAAAACATTCTGTTTTCTTTTGCATTTTCTACAATAAGAGGATTCTCAGGGTCAAGAACTGCATGGGCGCAAAAAGCGAGGTTTCTGTGTGTTTCATTTGCGCCTAAACCTGTCTTAGCTTTAAACCATTGCCTGTCGCGATCCACTAAGCTAACGAGAGCAATCGGTACCTTACATATAATAGATGTAAGTTTGGTAATATTGTCGTATTCCTGTTCAGGAAGCGTATCGAGAACCTTATATTTTTCTAGATCTTTTAATCTTTGTTCTTCATTTTCAGGCTTCATTGCTGCAGGCATGAAAACCTCCCTTTTTGTAGAATTCTAATTTCATAGTATTACGTTATTGGTGTATTTAACAATATTTAATTATAGTGGTTTCTTAGGGGGGTTTTTCATTAAACAACTTTGCAGCTGCACGAGTGTGAGCTAAAGTTTCTCAATTTTATAATTCTGATATGCCAGGTCGTAATTTTTTGGGAAAACAAAAAGGATAAAATTATAAGGCTATAAGTTATTTAGTCTTTATGAATAAAAAAAGCCCCTCTAAAGCTAGAGGGGCTTTTTTTGTTTTTAGCTCAAGAAAATTAGCCGTTCTGTCTTTGGAACTCGTACAACGTAATCGCTGCAGCGTTCGATACATTTAAGCTTTCCATTGGCGACTGAGTTGGTAGCTTGGCTACAACATCGCTGCCTTCTTGAATGCTTGGCTTCACGCCTTTACCTTCAGATCCTAGGATTAGCATTTGCTTACCTTTAAGGTCGCACTCAGATAAAGTTTTATCCGCATGCTCACTAAGGCAAGTGCTCCAGAACCCAGCATCAGCAAGCGCTGACGTTGCTTGTTTAAGGTTTGTTACCTTTACAACAGGAAGGTATTCCATGCCGCCACAAGCTGTCTTCGCCGTTACAGATGTAAAGGTTGGAGAGCCATGCTCTGGCACAACAATCGCATGCACACCAAAGGCGACTGCAGAACGAACGATTGCACCAATGTTGTGCGGGTCAGTGATACCATCAAGCAGCATAACACAACACTTTTCAGTGTCTGTAACGTCAACAACAAGGTCTTCAATTGTAAGATATTCAAGCGGCTCAACAAGTACCGCAAGGTTCTGATGTACAGCGCCTTTTGGAAGTTCTGCTTCAATGCTTTCAGTTGTTGTGCTTTGCACCGTAACTTCGGCTTTATCGGCAGTGATAAGGACTTCGCGAATTTCTTCCTCAAGTTTTAAGCTTGTTAAAACTTTAAGGCATTTACGAAGTGGGTTCTTCATCGCTTCTTTTGCTGCATGCAGGCCGTACAACCACGTTGGTTGATCGCCAAATAAATCCTTCTCTGCTGGATAATAAATAGCAGGCTCAGGCTTCTTTGCGCGCCAGCCATCCCCGTGAGAATCTCCGCCGCTACGTTGGCCGCCCTGTGGTCTGCTATAATCGCTGCGACCTCTGCTACCGCCTCTATCGCCACCACGATCTCTGTCGCCGCCTCTGCTGTCGCTACCGCGGCGATATGACGGGCCGGCGCTGCGCGTCCCGTCGCGTCTAGCGCCGCGAGATCTATCGGCTCCTCTTGATTTT
>CAYGJW010000015.1:0-784 GCA_964350415.1 uncultured Alphaproteobacteria bacterium | reverse complement strand
CGGCTCTGCTGGGGGTACGTGGGCGTCTTGGAGTCCAGTCGCTTCCACCTCCCCGAGCTCTGTCGCCGCCTCTGCTATCAGAACGTGGGCCTCTAGGCTTCCAGTCGCTGCTACCACCGCGATCTCTGTCGCCGCCTCTGCTATCGGAACGGGGGCCCTTGCTCTTCCAGTCGCCGCGTGCGCCGCTCGTTCTATCGCCTCTTGATTTAGGTGAATCGATTGATTTTTTTTCTACACTAAATTCTGTAGACGCACTTCTTTTGCCTTTTGGTTTATTACCAGGCTTGCGTGAAGGCGTGTCGTTTCTATTATCCATGTGCTGTGCTTTTTCCTAAATTGTATGTTGAGAGCTAACAAAAATAGCTCATTTCCAGTGATTATTCATGCTCACTTTTAATGCATCATCTGTGCGTGCGAGTGGTGCAGAAAGACAATATGGTCATCCTTTGCCCAACATGCAAATAATTTATTGTTGACAAAGAGCTCTAAATGTCAGAATCTCCCATCTCGGTAGCTAATTTATTAGCGCGGAGGGGTGGCCGAGCGGTTAATGGCAGCAGACTGTAAATCTGCCGACTTATGTCTACGCAGGTTCGAATCCTGCCCCCTCCACCATAGAAATGTTATGCGGGTGTAGCTCAACGGTAGAGCCCCAGCCTTCCAAGCTGGTTGTGTGGGTTCGATTCCCATCACCCGCTCCAATGCGTACGTGAGAAGAGGGTCTGATCGATGTCTAAAGAGAAATTTGAGCGTAATAAGCCGCACGTTAACATAGGAACGATTG
>CAYGJW010000014.1:16030-18823 GCA_964350415.1 uncultured Alphaproteobacteria bacterium | reverse complement strand
GCCATGGAGCGCGCGGTTGAGGCGCTTGAAATAACCCCTGATTACTTGCTAATTGATGGGAATCAAATCCCGAAATCCATGCGCGGAAAAGCGGAGGCGATTGTGAAAGGGGATCAAAGCTGTTTCTCAATTGCAGCCGCTTCTATTATCGCCAAAGTTACGCGCGACCGCGAGATGGCAAAGCTTGCATTAGAGCATCCAGGGTTTGGTTGGGAGCGGAATTCAGGTTATGGCACAGCCTTGCATCGGGAAGCACTGGTATCAGAAGGAATAACGCCGCACCACCGCCGTAGTTTTGAACCTGTTAAATCAATGGTTAAAAAGCAGGCTGCTTAAAGAAAAAGGCTGCGTCTGATTTTCAGATACAACCTTTATAGCTAAATAGTATGAGTAGCTTTGTCTTAAAGCTCCCGGCCCATGGCCAAAAATTTATCGCGGCGGTGGTTCAACAACTCTGTTCCTGAGAGTTTTTGCAGCTTTTTCAGTTCTGTCTCAATGATGTCACCCATAGAAAAAACCGTTTCTTTTGGATTTCTGTGAGCGCCGCCGACGGGCTCTGCAACGATATGATCAATAAGCTTCAAACGCTTAAGATCTTGCGCTGTGATATTCATGGCTTTAGCTGCTTCCTGTTTCTTATCGCCATCGCGCCATAAAATTGATGCGCAGCCCTCAGGAGAGATCACAGAGTAAACTGCGTGCTCTAGCATTAAAACGCTGTTGCTGACTGCAATACCGATGGCTCCACCAGAACCGCCTTCACCAACAACAGTTGAGATTACAGGAACTTTAATGTTTAAAGCGGCTTCAATGCTACGGGCGATCGCTTCAGACTGACCGCGTGATTCAGCCCCAAGACCAGGATAGGCACCGGATGTATCAACAAACGTCAAAAGCGGCATTTTAAATTTATCAGCCAGCTCCATTAAACGCTTGGCTTTGCGGTAGCCTTCTGGGTGGGCCATGCCGAAGTTATGCTTAATGCGTGTTTGGGTTGTATTGCCTTTTTCATGGCCCATAAGCATCACAGACTGACCACGGAAACGTGCCATGCCGCCAATGATTGCATTGTCGTCGCCATAAGTTCGGTCACCTGCAAGTTCTGTAAAATCTTCGAATAAGGCCGTTGTTATATAGCTAAAGCGAGGGCGAAGATTGTGACGTGCAACCATGACTTTCTGCCAGGGTGTTAAGTCCTTGTAAGTTTGCTTAAGGAGCTTGTCGACCTTAGACTGCAAACGCGTAATTTCTTCTGCGATATTAAGATCTTCAGCATTGCTGAGGTGTCTCAGCTCTTTGATCTTCCCTTCAAGCTCAAGAATGTGTTCTTCAAAATCAAGTTGGGCTTCCATGAATCTTCTCTCAATATTTAGGTGTTTTACTTAACCCGTTGCGGGGTTGCGAGTGGATGTTTCTGTTCAATGGCAGTTTTTAATCGGTCACTTGTAACATGGGTATAAATTTGTGTTGTTGCAATATCTGTATGTCCAAGCATCAGCTGCAGGCTTCTTAAATCAGCCCCGCCCTCCAGCATATGGGTCGCAAAAGCATGGCGGATGACATGGGGAGAAACTTTTGCAGGGTCAATGTTTGCTTTTGCGGCAAGTCCTTTGAGTAGCTGACCAAAACGCTGCCGTGTAAGGTGTCCTTCTTTGGCGGTGGATGGGAAAAGAAAAGCCTCTGCATTTTTAGAGGCTGTTTTCAAAAACTGCGCTCTGATCGTAAGATAGGCATTGATTGCCTCTGTTGCAGCAGCACTTAGAGGGACCAAGCGCTCCTTATTACCTTTGCCGCGAATGGCAACACAGTTGCTGGATCCCTTAAGTGCTGTCAAAGGTAGGGAGACGAGCTCGCTGACCCGCATGCCGGAGCTATAAAGAATCTCAAGTAAGCTGCGTAATCTCAGCCCATCAGGGGCCGTACTTGAGTCAATTGCATCAAGTAACGCGATAACTTCCTGAATTGTGAGTGTTTTAGGCAGGTTCATTTTCAATTTAGGTGTGTCGAGCATCTGCGTTGGGTCATGTTTGCAAAAATCTTCACTGATAAGAAAGCGGTAAAAATGTCTGAGGCAAGAAATTTTCCGAGCAATTGAGCGCGCGTCATAATGATTTTTATTGAGATTCTGGGCGTAGTGCCGCAGTTGATCGCTTTCAATCCCAGGAAACAGCTCCTTACAATAGGTGCTGACTCCGACTAAGTCACGTTTATAGGCCTCTAAGGTATTAGAAGAGACGTTTTTTTCAGCGACCAGCATTTCGAGAAAACACTCAATTGTTTGTAGGTTTGTTGCTTGAATGTGCGCATCAGTCATGGGAAGAAAGGTCAATTAGCCCTTGGTTGTATTGGAATTTCTTTTTCTATCGGCGCAGAAGGTGGTGGGATATCGTTGGTGAGCAAATAGGTGACGCCCCCTCCAAGTAGGAGAAGAAGTAGGAGAGTTAAAACTTTTGAAAAAAATGTCATACCCTTAGGCTCTCTATTTCGCTAGTATAATGATCTGTTTACAAGACGTCTGACTATAGCCCATTTATGAGGGCTGTGAAAGGAATAAAATGACGCTAGAGCTTCTCCTTTATTGGGGCATTGTATGTATTTTACTCGTTCTTTCTGCGTTCTGTTCGTTGTCAGAGACCGCACTGACTAGTGCATCGCGCTCCCGTATTTTTTATCTGGCAAAGCAAGGTAATGTTCGTGCGCAGCTTGTGCACCACATGCGTAAGGAAAGCGAAGCTTTAATCGGAGGAATTTTGATGGGAAATTAGCTTGCAAATATTGCTGCTTCGGGCTTTG
>CAYGJW010000014.1:0-16020 GCA_964350415.1 uncultured Alphaproteobacteria bacterium | reverse complement strand
GCTTTTGTCGATTCGATGGGCGCGATCGGTGTTTTGATTTCCACAATTTTTATGACAACTGTTATTTTGATATTTTGTGAGGTTTTGCCTAAAACCTATGCCTTTAGGCACGCAGATAGTGTTTCTTTAATGATTTCTCCCGTCGTGCAAATATTATATAAATTATTTTCACCGATTATGAGGTGGATTCAGGCCTTCGTTAATTTTTTAACCCGTTTCAATAAACGCCGTGCAAATGATCAAGGCGATGAGGAAGAGCTTCGGGGTGCAATTGAACTGCAGTCGGAAGGACATGAGCGTGGTGATCGCCGTGCAATGCTTCACAGTATCCTGGATTTAGAGACCGTAACGGTCGAAGAAATCATGGTGCACCGAAAATACCTTGAAGCACTTGATGTGAAATCCGATAAGGAAGAGATTCTCGCACATGTTCTGACGTCTCCTCATACGCGTATTCCACTTTGGGAGGGAAGATTTGATAATATTGTGGGTATTCTGCATACGAAATCGGTCTTCAGGTACATTCAGGAAGGTGGGATCTTTGAGGTTAAAGAGATTATGACGCCGCCATGGTTTATTCCTGAGAGCACAACTCTGCGAGACCAACTTAAAGCGTTCCGTGAACGCAAAGAGCACTTTGCCATTGTCGTTGATGAATATGGCGGACTTATGGGGATTGTCACTTTAGAAGATGTTTTGGAAGAAATTGTTGGTGAGATTGCCGATGAGTATGATCTTGTCGATACGGAAGTGCGTGCAGAGTCGGATGGAAGTTACGTTGTTAACGGCACGGCAACCATTCGAGACTTAAATCGTGAATATGAATGGGGATTGTCCGATGAGTATGCATCAACAATCGCTGGGTTTGTGCTTTATGAGTCTCGAAAAATCCCAGAGGTGGGTGAAGGACTCACTTATAAGAACCTGCGCTTAGAAGTCCTTAAACGTCGCGGCAGTCAAATTACATCGGTTCGGATTAAGCCATGCCCTGCAGAAAATAGAGGTTAAATCTCGCCAAACTTATTTTGAACAAGGGATTGTAATGCATGGAGTGCTAATGTTGCTTCCGTTCCCTCAGCAGATAAAGTAATTGTTCGGCCAAATCCAATTCCTGATGAGATAATATCTAAAAGGGATAGATCAATGCGCTCGCTTTTGTCTGTCATCAGTGTAATAGAGGCATCAAATTGATTCGCAGTTTCTATTAATTTTGCTGCTGCACGGGCATGTAGACCTCGCTCATTGGTAATATGAACTTTAATTTTTTGCACTACTCTACCGCTTTACTCTTAAGAATTTCTGATCCGATACGAATATACTTTTTGCCTATTTCATGAGCGATATTTGTCGCTTTCTCTAATG
Organism: uncultured Alphaproteobacteria bacterium; assembly: GCA_964350415.1. GTDB lineage: Bacteria > Pseudomonadota > Alphaproteobacteria > CAYGJW01 > CAYGJW01 > CAYGJW01. The sequence goes on along the minus strand of CAYGJW010000014.1, from coordinate 14,658 downwards.
TTTCAAGAGTTCTTTGTTTTAAAAGCTCGATAAGCATTGGTAAATTGACGCCTGCAATAACTTCGATGCCCTTTTGATCTGTATATGAGTAGGCAATATTAGAAGGTGTGCCGCCAAAAAGGTCTGTAAGTAGAACGACGCCGTTCCCTTTGTCGACAGCTTGAATAGCTGTAGAGATTGCTTCATGGCAAGAGCTCATATCGTCATCAGGCATAATGCTGATTGCTTGAATGCCTTGTTGAGGGCCACAAATATGTTCTGCCGCTTTTACGAATTCTTCGCCAAGTTTTCCATGCGTAATAATGACAACGCCAATCATAGAGACTACCTTATTTTATTGTTACGCTACTATGAAGATTAGCGGGGTTTTCTGGGATTACAAGGTTTTTTTGCGGATCTCTAGTGCGTTTGGGTAATGACAAACAATAGGTAAGCGGTCTTTGTGCAGGGCTGTTTGGTTAATTTTATTGCGTAAAAATGTTTCTTTGTTATATATTGTCATTTGGCTTCTTAATGAATTGGAAGCTTAGGCAAAAAGCTCAGGGTCAAATTTTTTATTTATCTCATCTCCTTCTATGTAAATAGTGTGCTTTGAGCTCTATTTAAACTATTAGATTACTTTGCTTTTGATAGGGTTTAAATGGATAGGGGACGTTGATGTCAAGAATGAAAATTGATAAGATTGATAAGAAGATATTGAGCTTGTTACAAGATAATGGTCGTATTTCAAATGTTGACTTGGCCAAGGCTATTGGGATATCTCCTCCTCCTTGTCTAAGACGACTTAGAGCTCTTGAAAACTCAGGGTACATAAAAGGTTATCACGCTGCTTTAAAGCAAGAGTCTCTTGGATTCACTGTGACGATTTTTGCAATGGTGTTATTTAAGCAGCATGCTGAAGAAGATATTCAAAAATTTTCCGATTGTGTTGATCGTTGGCCTATGGTTAGAGAGTCCCATTTTCTTGCAGGAGATGGAGACTGTTTGCTTAAAATTATTGCCAAGGACTGGGACGATTACCAAAATTTCTTACGGCAAGACTTAATGAAAGCTCCAAATGTGGGGCAAGTTCGCTCAAATCTAAGTATAGGTTCGCCTAAAAACATAGTGGGTGTTCCAATCCTTGATGTGTAATTTACTCCGTATCAGGGGGGCAATTATAGCCAGGCTTTCTTAAGTCTGGCTATAATTGTATCTTCGTATTGCTATTACGACTATGAATTTTGTAACTCGAACTAAGTTATTTAGCGTGCGGAGCTCTTAAAATTCAATAGTTCTTCTTTCTTTTCTCTTCAATACTTCTAAGAACTTTTGCAAATATACGAATACAGCTATAGAAGTTCTATGCTGACCTTTTTGTCTAGAGATACGATATATGCGTGTGAGATAAATTTCTTAAAATGGATAATATAAGCTATTTAGCAATAGAGTGCTAAATAGCCCCACAGGATAAGTCCTGGGGGGCTTTTCTATGAGGCAAGACAAGCGCTCATACACACAGCTCCCTAAGCTGCCGGAGCAGATGCTTGAGTCAAAGGTATCGGACATTCCCCTTGCGCATTAGGCGCTTTGTAATCGGGGCATTTAGGATCGTTCTTATCCCATTTCAACCAGCCGCCAAGTTTATTACGGAAAGCCCGAGTAATCGCATCGGCATCATCTTCTGTATCAATAATATACGGTGTGATCAGTAAGATAATCTCTTGGTTGGCTTTTGTTTCGACATCACTCCGAAAGAGCCGTCCAAGCAATGGTATATCTCTTAAAATAGGGACACCATTAGATGTATTCCCTTTTGTTTCTCTTATGAAACCACCGATAAGAACGGTGTTACCATCAGCTAAGGAAAGATTTGTGACCAGTTCTGTTTTTATGATGTCAGGATTGCTGGTATTCCCCGATACGGCTTCACTAATCGTTTGTTCAACATCGAGTTCTATGCGTCTACCTGCATGGATCGTGGGCTTAATTTTCAACAAAGCTCCTGTATCAATATATTCAAAGTTTTGAATAAGATTTGTTGTACCTGCTGTTTCCCCTGAACTTGGATTTTTTTCCTGTGATTTAATAACAGAAACTCTTCTTCCAACATTAAATTTAGCTTCGCCGCCACTGCGCGTCATCAAACGTGGATTGTTAAGGACTGTGGTCTTTCCGCTTTTTTGGAGTGCGTGGATAAGCATAAATCTCTCTGAAAACGTTCGCATAATTGAGAGGTTTAACCCTGTTGAAAGTTGGGTGGGCGTTGTTAGGAAGCTTTGCGCGGTATTCCTGCGAAGTAGCCCCGACGGGTCATTACAACCAATAAGATCTAAACAGCTTGTTGATGCGCCTGCAGCTGTTGTCGTGTCTGGCGTTTTTCCAACACCATCACCAAGGATATTAGCACGGCGAATGCCTTTGCCTTTAAGGCCAAACCAGTCAACACCAAGCTCAAGGTCCCCAGTATGATTGATTTCAGCAATCGTTACTTCGATAAGGACATCTCGCACCGGAACGTCCATGCTTTGGATAAGCGGGACCAACTGACCGTATTCTTCAGCTGTGCCACGGAATACAATCGCATTGCGAATCTCATCAACAACAACCTTACCTGAAGAGGACGAGGCAGCCGCTGATCGAAGCGGTGTGGTACGCCCACGACGGGTGAGTGGGGAGCGTCGTCTTGTTAGAGGGCTCGAAGATCCTGAACGTGATAGTACGTCGTTCATGACGGTACCGAGTTCTTTTGCAGATGTATTACGAATAGGGATATAATAAAGACCGCCATTTGGATCACTGATGGCAGGGTTATCGAGTTCTTTTGTCCACTTCATGATATGTGAAATCGTTGCATCGTTTGGTGCAAAAACCAGGACTGCGTTGAGCGGAGCGATGGGAAGTAAGGTGACGCTGCTGACTTCATCTTCGACGCTGTCGCTTACGTTATAACCCTCTGCTTTTAAGATATCGACAAGCTTTGATGAAAGTTTCTCAGCTGTTAAAAAGCTTAAGTTTAAGCGAACACTTTTACGGTTTGCAAAGGCTGGCTGGTCAAACATATGGATAGAGTCAACGACGGGTTTAACAGCACTGGCACTTCCGATTAGCACGATGGCATTACCTTCTGGTGCAACATCAACTTCAACGCTGTCACCATAAGCTTGGGTGATGTATTCTTTAACATTTTCTTTATCGACGTAATTTACATCGATAATTTGAAAAACTGGCTGCATGCCACTTGGAACATTGGCTGCGCTGCGTGTTCGGATGATCAGAGGCGCTTTAGACTCAAGGGCAGCATCCAGCTCAATGCTATAGAGGCCATTCCTATGGATGACTTGAATTCCATGCTTCTTCAGGATTTGAAGTGTCAGTTTATAAAGCTGGTGTGGGGGGCGCTTTTGCGCTGTTCTAAGGGTTACAACATCACGCTTTTGCGCAATGGCTGGGTCCATTTGGTAGTCAACTTGTAGGTAATCACCAAACACGGTTTGAATGAAGGCCGGTAGTGGGACGTTCGAGAAACTAAAGTCAACATCACCAGTCACAAAAGAGCCCGGTTTACTTAAATCATCTTCTAACCGGCGTCTTGGTAATTCAACTTGCGGCACACCCGAAACATTAGGACGTTTAGCCAGCTTATTCAGTCCCAGTCCTGTTTGGTAAGGATCTAGGTGATCTCCAGAAGCAAGGTTTGCTTTATTAACCAATGGCGCAGGTCCTGTGACACTAAGTTCTGTGCGCAAACGGTCTTTATCTTTGATACAGCCTTGTAGCAAGAAAACCAGAGGAAGCAGTAACCAGGCGCTTTTAAACGGGATAGTATTTTTAAAAGTTATTTGTTTGTCGTTTGTTTTTGACATTTTTTGCTTACTCCGCCTTAGTATCTGATTTTGATGCGCTTTGGGCGCTGTCTTTTTTTGCCTGACTGGTAATATCTTCTTGGTTGGTTTCAGGCGCTGGCTTGTTCTTTGATTCTTGAGACTTCTTTCCCATTTTTTTTGGACGTAGGGTCTGTGTTTTTAGTCGAGCTTCATAGAGTTTGGAAGTACTTTCGATACCTGCAGCATCTTTGGACGAATAAGAGTCCTTCTTGATTGCTGTGATCGTTGTATTATCTGGTAGCTTATCATTAAGGCTTAAGCGAGTCAGTTTTTGAGGCCCATTATCAATTCTAGATGTGATGTGAATATAGAATTTTCCCTCGGATTCGCTAAGACCAATGACTTGCCAATACATTTTAGGGGCCGGCTTAACAGGTTTAATTGGTGTCTTATCACGCCCTTTAGGTTGCCGGGATTTCCATAAACTTTTTTGTTTCAGCGTTTTGAGGTATGGCTTATCATCGGGTGATTCCCATTTTGCAAGCTGCCAACGTTCGCTGCGTTTGAGTTCAGACGATTCAGGTTCTTGCATATCAAAATAAAACCATCCCAAAACGACAGAGATTGCAAAGATAACAATCAGGAGTATGGTACTTTTTTGCGAAGATCCTAAAATCATTAACGCCTCCTTATGACGCGCTTGCGTTTCTTGCTGGTGTGAGGCATAAGAGCTGAAATTGTCGCTGAAAATTTACGACTCGAACGATCAAAATCAAACTGTTCGACAATGGTTGCTTTATCGGCAGTAAACAGTTTAGCAAAAAATTGTTCTAAATTTTTTTCAGATCCAGAAGAGATGAGTTTGCCACTAATTTTTAGATAGTTTGGTTTGTCGCGATCTTGGATAGGGCTTCCTACTTTGACTTTAATTTGTCGAAGCCCCGCTTCAGAGGCTTTACGGATAAGAAAGTCGTGGAGACCTGCTTGAGCCAGGCCTTCAGATTGAATTGGCCATAAGCGAGATTCAAGCTCAAGAAAAATTTTCTGGGTTTTTTCTTTTCTTTTTTCCCATAACTTACCGTTTCTAAGCGGTTCTTGTTGTTCAAATTGGTGTTTTTTCTCTAGATACTCAGCTTCTAGTTCTTCGTTATATTCGATGAGTTCCAGGTTTAAAAAACACCAAAAGACAAGGACACCAAAGACAGTAAAAAGCGCTAGCTTTTTATTCTCTTTAAGGAGATCAAAGAATCTTTGAAGAGGCTGTTTGAGTTGATCGATTGCAGACACGCGGTTATCGCCTTGTTTTGGTTACCAGGTTTTTTTTACAGACAGAATGAGGTTGAGTTCGTTTTGATTTTGATCTGTTTGAGCACTTACATTCTCAAAAGTAGGGGATTTTTCAAACAGTTTGACATAAAAACTTGCATCAAGATTGTGCGAGGACGTAAGTGTGATAAAAAGCTTTTGTTTTTGATAACGCATCTTGGTGACTTGCGCGTCATTAGGAGGAAGCTTTTCAGCGATAAATGTAAGAAGCTGTAAAGGCTCCGGGTATGGTGATAATGCTAGGAGCTGTTTAATTTTGCGTGCGTATTCTTCTGCTTGTTTTTTATTTTTTAAAGTTGGTTCTATTTCTTCTTCAAGCTGTATGAGCGCGCTGTCAATAGAACCAACTTTAAAGTTCATATGCACCGAATGGGTCAGCAGAAAAAGCAGTGGCGCAATAATAAAAACTGCGGCATAAGGTAAGTATTCAATCAGCGTTTCAGTGCTAAATGCAAACTCTTGTAGTGCATTGTTTTTTGTCCATGGAGATTTTAGCCATGGGGCTCGTGTCTGAACTTCAGGAAGATTACTGGTAACCCCTGCTGTTCGGGTAAAAAGCTTCCAGTCTTCATCTGTTGGAGCTTCAAGCCACCAACGACTGTTAAGAAGAGCATTATCTTTCCAAACCTGACCTTCAACACCCTCAAGACCTTGAATAAGCCGTATACCCTCTTTAAGCGGTTCTTTTAAAGATGTTTCAGGAACAATACTAAAGTGAGAGGGCTTAAAACCCGTACTATCAATAGCGTCTTCAACTTTATTATTATCCCAGATCCACACATTAACATGGTCGCCAATAAGATGTGTGTAGATCCCAGGATTCGCATAGTCAGAAATACTATTAATTTGCAATCTTAGTAGGTTCGTGCGCCTTGTCCCTTTGACATCTTGCGGCACTGGAATGCGTTGATGGTGGCAAAGAGCACGGCCAACAACCCAAAAACGTTTGCCTTGTCCGCCAACAGGCTGCTCAACACCGTCACTCAGCTGGAGATAATAGCGTGGGGTCGGGGAAATCAGGGATTTTAGGCGCTTCGTCAGATTCATCTTGGTTTTGTTCTTCTATTGTCTTCTTTGTGATCTCTGAATGTACGGGAAGAAAGTAGTTAATCTCCCAGGGCTTGATTGCATCTTTCTTAGAAATTTCAATCCGAATCCCTGAAGGATGTTTTTTGTGTTTGATTGTTAAAGCGAGAGCTTCTCCTGGTTTAAATGTATACGCTTCTTTATTTATAGATTTTATTGCATCTCCAGTCAATTGTACGATTTCATTTATAGATGAAATAAAATACTTGTCTTCATTCCGAGACTCAATAATTTGCGCACTAACATCTTCTGGAATTTCCAGAAAATCGGTCATAATTGATTTGCTCGTCGTGTTTATATTAATAGGAGCATAGCTTTTTTTAGAGTTTTCCGAAGATGATTGTTGAGCTGTATCTTTATCATTCTTATCCTGTTTATCTTTTTCGGATTCCTCATCATCTTTTGCTTTAGGGGGCTTATTAGGTGTGTTTTTGGGTTGTGCTTGATTCTGTTTAGGTTCTGTTGTGGTCACTGCTGTGTGAAGTCCTGTTTTCTCTTTCCAGAAAGCATCATGCAGATTCCAATCAAGAATACGCTTCGCTTCAACCGGGGTTCTTAAAGGTACATTCGTTGGGGGCGGCATTTTATTTTCAGCATAGGTTTCTTTATTGGCGCCATTCAGGCGTGTTGTTTCTTTCTCTTTTTCAACATAATCAAAGTATTTATCAGAGAGTCCTGGAACGTCACTATCGGATATCTTGAAAATTTGGAGCATTTTTTTAAGATTATCCTCAGAAATATCATTAAGATTAATCAGTCCTTGAGCATCTTGAAGTGTTATCTCTGTATCTTTATAGGTGTATGGCGTGCCATAAAGCTTAATATAGTAGCGATTGTTATAGGTGTTAGGCAGATTATTATCGATCATTTTTCCGTTATCGCCTAGGTTTACTATTTCCATTCCAGGCTCGCTAATGGGCTGGGTCATTAGCCAGAAAAGTGCAACTTCTTTGGTATTAGAAAGATCGATTTGTGCATTTACTTTTTGTTTTAAAAGTTCTGAGCGCTTAATCGCATCTTGAGTCCAAGCATAGAAATATTGTGATGCAAGGGCAATGCCTGCGAGAATCACCAGCGTTGCAACAAGAATGAAGCCTGAGTTTGTTTTTATTTGCTTTTGATTCCTCATCATTGCGCCGTTTTCTCCATCATTGTTTTGGTTAACATAGGAGAAGCAATCATTGTAATCTGCTTGTCGCCTTTCTGAGCTTGAAACCGGATAAGCAAAGGGAAAGGAGCAAAATCAGACTCAGCCCCAAAATCGGGCGGCCACTTATCTTTCCACTCGAAGGTTTCGTCTGCATATGAAAAGGCGCCGCTGCCATTATCAAAGTGGGCAATGGTAAGGGGAGAGTCCTCATCAAAACCGATATATGTCAGAATTTGTCCATCATTTTGATCATCATCTTTAATTTCTAAGGTGAAAGACATTGGCGTGCCAATATCACCGTCAAGCGACATAATCGTATCACCTTTAATTTTGTCTTTTTCAGCTTCAAATTTTTCTGTTCCGCGAATAATACCTTTGATGGTATTGCCGTACCATTGCTGGGTAATAAGGCCGTCTTGCGCTCGGTCAATTAAGGCGCCCATGCGATCCCGTAAATCAAGAGTTTTAAACAAGGCATCCGAGGTGAGTAAGCTTAGAAGTGCAACGAAAAACATAACAACAACAACTTCAAGAAGTGTAAAACCACTTGTGTTTTTTTTGCAGGATACCTTTGTTGAGAGAACAGTCATGCTTGTGCGTCCTCTTCTTCTTCTTTTTTATAGCCCAGTTTTGTTATTTGAAAGCGATGCCATTCCTCATCTTTTTTTAACAGATTTGCGGTCATCTTGTACAAGACAAACATATGGCTTGATGCTTCTTCTTTTTTCTCTGAATCTTGAGGGTTTTTTTGAGGTGCGGATTTTTTAAGTTCTGCGGTTATGGGCTCAGATTCCCAGCGTAGGGTGAAATCACCAAATTCAATTTCTCCTGATGCTTGCTGCATCGGGTTGATATTATCTAAAACATGGAAGGCTTGCTGGGTCGCTGCATTCTTACGATTGCTGTCTGCTACGCGCAAAAGAATGGTAATATTACTAGAGAAAAATTCATAAAGAGGTAGAAGGGTTGTTGAGAGAATAACCATCGTCACAATGGCTTCAAGCATTGAAAAACCTTGGATTGTTTTATAAATTTTCATGGCGATTCTTCCGGTAGGCGAGGGAAGCAGTGGGGTGCATCCAGAATAAGTCTCAGTTTTCGCTCTTCTTCTGACTTAAATCGAATTTCTCCCCCCATACACAAACCATCAGGGCGATAAATGACAGGTGCGTCTGTGTCAAATGACCAGCCTTCAGGTAAAGAGAGATGGGACTTATCATCTGCTTTAGGCGTTTCTTCTTCGGTTTCGTCCTGTGTCTTTTCTTCATCTTCGCCGCCTTCACCAATCGTAATTTTCTTATTATTGATAAAAGCTTTGAAAGGAAGGTCGCTTACCGCTTGCATGATATCGGCGCGATCAAAAGAATATTGAATGCTTTTAAGAAATTTGTTCATCTGCGGCACTGCAACGCCGGCTAAAAATGCAACAAGACTCAGCACAATGAGGAGTTCAATTAGAGTGAACCCCTCATTCGTTCTGTGATGCGTTGCAGGCTTGGCGGTCATAGCCGTATCCAGCCCCCTTGTTCGCGTTTACTCAGGGAATTTCCCAATTTTTTTACCGCTTTTTGGTGCACCTTCACTATAAAGTGCGTAAGGCATATCATCGCCTTCAAGCAATTCATAGATATAAGGCTTATTCCAAGGGTCTTTTGGAATCGTATTTTCTTTCAGGTAAGGGCCATTCCAGTCTTCTGCATCGCCGCCATCAAGTAAAAGTTCTAAACCTTCATCTGTTTCAGGGAAGCGATTGATATCAAGGTGCATAATATCGAGGGAATTAGAGAGTGCCTTAACTTGTATTTCTGCTGCTCTAATTTTACCGCCTTCACTTTGTTTAAGAAGCTTAGGTGCCGCGAGGCCAACAACAAGGGCAAGCAGTGCGAGGACAATCAGAAGCTCGATAAGTGAGAAACCTGCATTTCTTTGGAATTTATGGGGTTGTTTCATGATGTGTATTCTCCTTCTTTAAACGTTTGTTTCAGTGATGCTGGTCATGCCAAGAACGATGCCTGCAAAAATTAGGCCAATGCCCCCTGCGATGACAACAATTGAAAGCGGCTCAATGAGTGCAAGAAAGCTACGCATGCGGTCTTTACCTGCACGGTCATAAATGGAAGCTAAGGATCCCAGCATTTTAGGAAGTTGTCCTGCTTTTTCTCCAACTTCAACTAAATTCAAGCTTAAGGCTGTTAGCTGTGTATGGTCTGTTAGAGACTTTGCCAATGATTTTCCGCCTCTAACAGCTGTTTCTACTTGCTTCATTTGATTCTGAAAACTTGGCAAAGTTAGCCCTGCGCGTGCAAGACCTAAGGCGTCCATGAGGCCAATTTTATTTTTAAGTAAAATCGAGAGTGTCGTCGCCCACTTTCCTGTTTCTGATTCTGTGAACCAGGCCCCTAGAAGTGGAATGTTTGGAACCACTTGCATAATTTTAAGCTTAATCTTGGGTTGCTTGAAAGCAAAAATCATTAAGGCTACAAAAACAGCAATACCAATGGCGATCGCTTCTGTATTCTCATTAAAGAAGCTTCCTGCAGAGATAATCGACTTGGTCAGGCCAGGGATATCGTCACGCCCTTCAAACATGCTTTGAAATTTAGGGACAACGGTCATAAACACAAAGACAATTGCACCCAGCCCGACAACAACCAAAATAACGGGATAGGTAAGAGCGCTTTTGATCTCTTGTTTCATGTTCAGTTCATACTGCATCTGATGTGCACAATCTTTAAGGGCGCTGTCGACATCCCCGGTCATTTCCCCTGCTGTGACAAGTTGCTGTACATAGGCTGGCAACTTAGGCATAAACTTTTTCAGAGAATCAGAAAACTTTTCACCGCGTCTAAGGGATTGATTAATTTGAGAGAGCGCAATCGTAATATCTGGGTGAATCCCTGAACTGGCAATAGAAGCCACTGAATCAGCTAAAGGCACGCCCGATTCAAGCAAGACAGCAAGTTCCTCAATAACAAGGATATAATCTTTTGTTTTTGGAGGGCCTTGGAAAAGTTTTCTTTTTTCTGCGGCTTTAGTTGTTTCTTTGACTGTGATGGGTGTAAGACCTTGGTCCCTAAGGCTTCTCAAGACATCGCGCTCAGATTGAGAAATCATTTTCCCCTTTACTGAGCGTCCGTCTTTAGCAATGGCTTCGTAGCGATAATCAGGCATAGTTTATTCTTTATCAGTCTTCTGATAAATCCCCCATAACGCCCGTGACACGAAGAACTTCATCGATACTTGTTAAGCCACGGTAGGCTTTGATTAAACCATCTTGCCTCAGGGTTCTATAACCTGTTTTCTGGGCAATTTTTTTAATTTCCCCAGCAGGCCTTTGACCCATGATTGCATCTTGAATCTCTGTATTAACATCAGCAAATTCATAGATACCCATACGCCCTTTATAGCCGATACCTTGGCATTCTTTACAGCCAACAGCTTGCTTCCACTCAGGTCCTTTTTTGAAGACCTGATGTGTATCTTTGATATGCTGGATTTCTTTTAAAATGGTTGGTTGCGGTGGTTCCGATAACTCAGCACAATTTGAACAAAGTTTACGAACCAAACGCTGGGCTTCCACACCGCGAACCGCAGAGGCCACCAAAAACGGTTCAACGCCCATATCTGTCAGACGTGTAAAGGCGCTGAGGGCGTCATTCGTATGTAGTGTCGATAAGACCAGGTGTCCAGTAAGGGCGGCTTGGATGGCAATTTCAGCGGTTTCTAGATCGCGAATTTCACCAATCATGACGGTATCTGGATCTTGCCTTAGGATCGCCCGTAGCGCCCGCGAAAAGGTGAAATCAATTTCAGAGTGAACCTGAACTTGAGAGATGCCTGTAATGTTGAATTCAACAGGATCCTCAATGGTAATGATCTTATCGTTACCGGTGTTAAGCTCAGTCAACGCTGAGTACAAGGTTGTTGATTTACCGGAGCCTGTGGGCCCTGTCACAAGGACAATGCCGTAAGGTTCATTAATCCAACGCCGGAAAGTCTCCAAATTATCTTCTTCAAGGCCAATAAGCCCAAGTTCAAAGGCTTTGCGCTCTTTTGGTAGCAGACGCATAACGATTGACTCGCCCCAAATCGCAGGCAATGAAGATACCCGGACATCCAGGTCTTCGCCGCTAATCCGAAGCGCAATACGTCCATCTTGAGGTAAGCGCCGCTCAGCAATATCAATGCCAGAAATAAGCTTGATTCTTGAGGCGACAGCATCGAAGCGTTCACGGGGTAGGGTCAGTTTATTTTGTAGAACACCGTCGATGCGGTAACGAATCATAAAGTTTCGTTCACCAGGCTCAACATGGATATCCGATGCCCCCTCAGAGAAGGCTTGAGAAAAGGTATTGTTAACCAGTTCGACAACCGGTGCTTCTTCTGCAAGTTCACGCAGGTGGCTTACTTCGTTGCTTCCTGAAGATGCGGTTTTTGTTTGAATGGATTGTCTTAAATTGCTGATACAGCGGTCAATTTCTTGGTTTTGAGCAAGCCACCATTTTTGTTCTGCCGCAGGGATGCTTTCGCTGATAATTTCACGGATTGCAGGCAGGAGTGGGTCTTTCGCAATAAAATAAACCTGAGTTTCGCTTGCTTGCCAGCCAATGACGCCTTGGTCCACCATCCAGTCAGCCGATATTTTACAGCGTTCTGCAATGCCTAGAAAAGCATTGGGATCAACGGGAACTTTTTCCTTTGGAATAATTGGCAGTCCCAACTGTTCGGAAAGCGTGCTCAGAAGATCAGCCTCAGAAAGGGCGCCAATTCGAATAAAAATTCCGCCTAGACGTCCACCAAAACTTCGTTGAAAAGATAGCGCTTTATCAAGGTCTTCTTGGGAAATCATTTTCTTTGCAAGCAAGCGCTCCCCTAGAAGATCAGGGTTCACGGCAGTCGGTGCTGCTTGGACTTCTTCTGTGTTTTGTTCCTCAGGGCTCATTCTATCTTCACCTGTTCAATTCTTTATTGAATCTTATTCAGAGTCAGTGTAACACATGTTACTTTTCTTTCGACACAAATTCTATATGCTTTATATTTGGATTATTTCTTGGGGATAAGCTTGGTGTTAAATTTTTTTCTAAGTCGTGTGCAAGAGATAAATACGATTGATCTATACCTGTACATAGGTTTTGCAGCCGTTTTAATGGCAGCGCTGGGGAGCTTTCTGGGGGCGCTGCATTACAGATTACAATGTAAGTATATAGATGGTAAATCTGTCCCTGTTTGGTCGGGGCGTTCCAAGTGTACGCACTGCGATAAGTCTTTGAAACCGCAACATCTTATTCCAATTTTTTCGTGGATTTTGCAGCGTGGATGCTGCGCTTATTGCCATCAACCGGTTAGCGTAAACTATATCTGTATAGAGCTGGCAACTGTTGGTTCATGGTTGCTTGCAATGTTGGTCTCAGATGTGATTATCACACAACTGGTCATCGGATTTCTGGGCGGCATTTTATATGTTCTGATGCTCATTGATTTGCGGCATCTAATCATTCCTGATGAGCTGCTTTGGATGATTCTAGCGTTAAGCATTGTGACTATTTCGACCAGCCTTGACTGGCAGAATAGCTTAATTTCTAGCGCCTGGGGCGCAGGTGTTGGTTTTGCCTTAACCTGGATTGTGCGCTTTATATTTCTGCACCGAAAAGGCCAGGAAGCCATGGGGCTTGGTGATGTGAAGTTGATGAGCTGCGCTGGATTCTGGGTTGGGGCAAGTCTGATTTCATGGGTCATTTTTCTAGCGGCTGCGATGACATTGCTGGGCGCGGGATTGCTGGCATTATTCCGGCCAGGGGTATCCATTAAAGAAGTCAAAATTCCGTTTGGACCAGGCATCGCCGTGGCTTTTTATATGGCCGTTTTATTGAAAGAATCGGGCCATGCTGAGGTGCTAAAAACCCTATTTTTTGGCGGTTTTTAACTGATTAAGCTGAGCTTGTACAAGTGCACTGAGGGGCGTTCCAGGCCTTAGGTCTTTTTGCAGTGCCAGCCATAATTTCTGCGCCTTAATCGGGCGGCCTTGTTGTAATGCATAAACCCCCATATAATAGCGCGCAGAATGCTGATTAGGATCCAGTTTCAGGCACACATCAAGGGCGAGTTTCGCGCGCGGTGTGACTTGGCCATTCGCCTGAAGCACGAGGGATTCCGCCAATGACAGCGGGAGTAGGGCGTTATTGGGATCCAGCGCAGCAGCATGAGAAAAAGCCGCTGCAGCTTTATCATAGATGTTCAGGGAACGGTAAGCTCTAGCCATCAAAACCCAACCATCAAGGTCCTCAGGACTGGTTGCAAGTAGGTGCTCAAGCCGGGAAATCATGCTCCATAAATCCTTGGACTTTTGGCTTTGGTCAAAGGGGTGATCCGCTAATTTCGGGGTGCCAACCAGACCATAAATCGCCATAGATGTGACGGGAATTAGGACCATGATGAGCTTAGAAAACCGATGTTTTTCAATGGGTTTCGTAAGGATGAATGTGACGGCACCGCATAGAATTGGAAGTGTATAAATCAGGTTCATCGTTGCCGCCTCCGCCAGCTATGCAGCAAGGAAAACAAGCCGCCCAAAGTCATCAGAAATGCCCCAAGCCAAATCCACGCAACCAGCGGGTTATAATGCAAATGAATGGCCCATTGCTGCTGATTTTTGTGCTGTTCACCGAGCACAACATACAGATCTCGGAGCAGGTTTGTATGGATGGCAACCTCGGTATGGGCCACTTTTTCAATGGGATACAGGCGGCGCTCTGGCATCAGGGTTGTCACCAGTTTTGGCCCCTTATGGACGGTCAGAACAGCCTTCAAACCCGCATAATTCTGCCCTTGAGAGCGTTTTAGGTCTTTGAAGCTGACTGTGTATTTTTGGAAGCTGGCTTGCTCCCCTGCGCCTAACCATAGCAGTTTTTCTGACTTAAATTGGCTGGAGAAGGTCATGCCAATCACTGCAATGGCCAGGCCGCAATGGGCCAAAGTCATGGCATGTAAAGCAAGCGGCTGCCTTAATAAGGATTTGAAATTAAATGATTTTTGCTGGTTTAAGGGCGCAAACCATTGCCATAAGCTGGTCGCTAAAATCCACACGGATCCGCCCAAGCAGAGCAACGCAATGGGTGCCGTGTTGTGATAAAAATAGGCAATTACGGTGCAAATAAGGACTGTCAGGATTATCGGCGTTTTAAGGTTTTTTAGGGTACTTTTGAGGTCGTTTTGGGATGCTTTGTCGCGCCAATTTAAGGCCGTAGAAATACCCATTATTAAAAACAGGGGAATCGCCAGCGGCACCAGAAT
>CAYGJW010000013.1:0-18879 GCA_964350415.1 uncultured Alphaproteobacteria bacterium | reverse complement strand
CCCTTCCAGTACTCTGGAAAATATGGAAATCTTAAATCATGCTAGTCTAGACCCATATGAATATTGAGTATTCTGCATCGCCAAGTCATGAAGATATTGAGTTTTTAACCGAGAAGATCAATGCAGAAACACAGGAGCATGGGTCTGCGCGCCCGTTTGCTTTTTTCATAAGAGGTGGTCAAAAAGAAATCATTGCAGGATGTAATGGCTTTGTTCTTTATGGGGTTATCTATACGGATCAATTGTGGGTAAGTTCTCATTATCGTCAGCAAGGACTTGGACGAAAGCTTATGACAGAAGTTGAAAATCTTGGTCGTAAAGAGAAGTGCTACTTAGCAACGGTGTCGAGTATGACTTTTCAGGGCGCGCAGGGTTTCTATGAAAAAAGTGGTTTTGAAATAGAGTATCAGCGTTTAGATGATAAAGGTATGCCCAAGTTTCTTTTTATGAATAAGAAGATTTGATGAGTGGTAGGCAGTGTTTCAGCTTTAGTATTGGAAAGGATAGGGTAATTTTATTTTAAAATAACGCCTCTCAGTGGTTTTTTTCTTTTTGAGTGGTATTGTAATTGACATTATAAATTATGTCTTTATGGTCATTAGTTTGGTTGTAAGGTATGCTGTTATGGCAGCGGTTGTTTAAAGATTAAAACGAGGGGATTATGAGAGCTTCATTAAGTGCGCGCAAAGTGGTTGTTTTTGGGTTTGTAATGGTTGTTTGCTTGCTGGGCTCAGCAGGTTTGACGATTGCAAAGACTTCTGCAGCACATGTGGGCTCAACAGGTGAAGGCTCAGGGGCAAAGATTACAAAAACCTTTACATGGTCAGAATCGGGCGATGCGGATACGCTGGACCCATATAGTCATTATGAAGTTACGACTTTGACACTGATTGGTAATATGTGTGAGCCACTTATTCTTAAAGATCCTAAAAGTTCGGATTTGAAATTTAAGCCATGTCTGGCGACCAAATGGGAGCAGACTGCCCCAAAAATTTGGACTTTTGATATCCGTCAAGGTGTTAAATTCCATGATGGTACGCCTTTTACTGTTGCGGATGTGCTCTTCAGCATAAAACGTGCAAAACATCAGGACTCAGATTTTAAGGGTGCGCTTTCCAATATTGATAAAGCCATCGAGGTTGCGCCTTTCAAAGTAGAGATTCATACGAAAGAAATTGACCCTATACTGCCTAATGTTTTAGTCTCATTTTTTATGATGTCGGAGTCATGGTGTAAAAAACATGGTACTGAAAATCCAGGGTCTTTGGCTGCAAGTGGTGGCGACAATTATGCTTCGCGTCATGTGAATGGTACAGGGCCATTTAAGCTGGTTTCTAGAGATCCAGATGTGAAAACAGTATTGGAAGTGAATACTGACTGGTGGGATACGCCGGAGCATAATATTAAACAAGCAATTTATCGTCCGATTCAGAATGATTCAACCCGAACTGCGGCCTTGTTATCAAACGAAGTTGATCTGATGTATCCAGTTCCTATTCAGGATATTTCCCGGGTAGAGAAGGCGCCTGAGGCTGCGCTTAAAAAACAGGATGGATTGTTTGTCGTTTTACTTGAGATGAATCAAGCGGATGATTCGCTGCATGCGGATAGCACTAAGGGCAAGAATCCATTTAAAGATATTCGTGTCCGTCAAGCTGTATATCACGCCATTGATATTAAGGCCATTCAACGTAAAATTATGCGTGGGCTTTCCAATCCCATAGGAATACTTTATGCAAAAGGGACCAATGGTTATAATGCAGCGGATGATGTTCGTTTACCTTATGATTTAGATAAAGCGAAGGCCTTAATGAAAGAGGCTGGGTACGCACAAGGTTTTGCTGTTGATTTCTATTGCCCGACAGATCGCTATGTCAATGATGAGAAAATTGCGACGGCAATTAGTGCCATGCTCTCAAAAATTGGGATTAAACTGAACATTCATGCGCAAACAAAGTCAAAATTTTTCCAAGATGTGTTTGGGCTTAAGGCAGATATGAACTTATTTGGTTGGGTGCCATCTACTTATGACGCGTTTGATGCATTGAATGCTTTGGCTGCGACGCGAAAGCCTGGATACCATGGTGAATATAACCAGGGGCGTTATTCAAATTCTGAGTATGATCAACTTGTGAGTCAGATTCGCTCTGAAATGGATCCTGAAAAGCGCAATCAAATGATTAGCAAGGCCTCTGAAATATTAAAAAGTGATGTTGCGAATGTTCCTTTGCATAGTCAAGCTTTGGTGTACGGAGCAAATAAGAAAATAAACTTTAATATTCGTCCAGATGGCTTCTTTTATTTGAGAGATTTATACATCAAGGATTAACCTGTGGTGCTAAAGGGTAATTTTTATGTTATCCTTTGGCTACAGAAGAGTACAATTGAATGACGACATATATTGTAAAAAGGCTGATGCAATCAGTCTTTGTGTTACTGAGTGTGGCATTTATTGCCTTTGCTTTGTTTAACTATGTGGGTGACCCAATCAGTAATATGGTTGGCCAAGATACTTCTTTAGAAGACCGTGAGAGGTTGCGTGAGTCTTTGGGGCTTAATGACCCGTTCCTTGTGCAGTTCTCTAAATTTGTAGGGAATGCGGTCCAAGGAGAGTTCGGTATATCCTACCGGCATGGTCGTAAGGTGTCTGAGCTTTTATCAGAGCGCGTCTCTGCAACTTTAGAGCTGAGTTTGCTTGCAGGGTTTTTTGCTATTTTCATCGGTATGGCTTTAGGGGTTTATACGGGGCTGCGTAAGAAAACACTGCTTGGGCGCTTTACAGAGAAGTCGATTCTGATGATTTCTTTGGTTGGCGTATCCTTACCAACGTTCTTGATCGGTATTCTTTTCATCTTTTTGTTTTCAGTTGAGTTACAGTGGTTGCCTTCTTTTGGTCGTGGCGAGGTGGTGAGTAATGGCCTTTGGACAACAGGGCTTTTAACGATAAGTGGTTTGAAGTCGCTCATTTTGCCAGCAATCACCCTTTCTTTGTTTCAGATGACCTTCATTATGCGCCTGGTGCGTTCTGAGATGCTTGAAGTCTTAAGATCTGATTACATTAAGTTTGCAAAAGCACGCGGTATAAAAGACCGTTCGATTAATTTTGGACATGCACTTAAAAACACACTTGTTCCAGTGATTACAATTACTGGTTTGCAGTTGGGTACGGTGATTGCATTTGCAATTATTACTGAAACAGTTTTTCAGTGGCCGGGTGCAGGGTTGCTCTTTATTCAGGCGATTAACTTTGTTGATATCCCTGTGATGGCAGCGTACTTAATGTTTGTTGCTGTGATTTTTGTCGTGATTAATCTGATTGTTGATATGCTCTATTATGTCGTAGATCCTAGGCTTCGGGTTGAAAAATCTGGTAAGGGAGGGCGCTAACTATGATAACAATGACACGTGTTAAAAAGGCTTATGATAGCGACATCTGCTATAGCTTTCGTAACTCACCGATTACGATGGTGTCGACGATTGTTGCGTTGACGCTTATTGTCGTCGCCGTTCTCGCATCATTTATTGCCCCCTTTAATCCATTGGATCTCGCACAAATTGACTTGTTGGATGCTTTGACACCGCCTATTTGGGATTCAGAAGGCGATGCGCGGTATTTATTGGGGACCGATAATCAGGGGCGGGATATGCTCTCAACGATTATTTACGGCATGCGTACTTCGCTTTTAGTTGGATTTGCTTCGGTGGCGTTTTCGATGGTTGTTGGTGTGACGCTTGGTTTGATTAGTGGTTACGTTGGCGGCATTGTTGATGCTTTTATTATGCGTATTGCTGAAATTCAACTAAGTATCCCTGCAATTTTGGTTGCCTTGCTGATCGATGGTGTCTTTAGGGGGATCTTACCTAAAGAAGCGCATGAATCTTTAGCACTGTATGTTCTTGTCTTTTCCATTGGAATTTCAAACTGGGTTCAGTTTGCAAGAACCGTTCGCAGTTCAACAATGGTGGTTAAAAACCGTGAGTATGTTCAGGCGGCTAAAATTACAGGCCGGGGAGCAACCTTTATTATGTTTAGGCATGTGTTGCCGAACACGATGGGGCCAGTTCTTGTGATTGCAACGATCAGCTTGGCAGTCGCTGTGATTACAGAAGCAACGCTTTCATACCTAGGTGTTGGTTTGCCGCCAACCGAGCCATCCTTAGGTACCCTTATTCGTGTGGGTGGTGATTTCTTATTTGCGGGTGAGTGGTGGATTTGCATTTTCCCTGGTCTTGCTCTTGTTTTACTTGCGCTCTCGGTTAATCTGATTGGTGATTGGCTGCGTGACGCCCTGAATCCGAGGTTACGATAATGCAAAAGCCTCTTTTAGAAGTTAAAAATCTTACGATTGAGTTTCATACACGCCGCGGTAATATCCGTGCAATTCATGATGTTTCGTTTGATATTCATCCAGGTGAAATCTTAGGTGTCGTTGGTGAATCGGGTGCAGGAAAGTCTTTGACAGGAACAGCGGTTATTGGGCTGCTCGAGCCGCCAAGCAAAGTTGTTGCCGGAGAGATTTTGCTGGAAGGACGCCGGATCGATAATTTATCTTATGAGCAAATGCGTCCTATTCGCGGAAAAGAGATTGGTGCGATTTTCCAGGATCCTCTCACAAGCTTGAATCCGCTTTATACGGTTGGTGAGCAGCTGATTGAGACGATCCAGACGCATATGCCCTTGGGTCGCTCTAAGGCGCGTAAGCGAGCAATAGAGTTGCTTGAAGAGGTGGGTATTCCTGCCCCAGATAAACGCATTGATAGTTATCCGCATCAGTTTTCTGGTGGTATGCGCCAGCGCGTCGTTATTGCCCTAGCCCTGTGCGCAGAGCCAAAATTGATCATTGCTGATGAACCGACAACGGCGCTGGATGTTTCAATCCAGGCACAAATTATAGGGCTGTTAAAGCGAACTTGTAAAAATCATGGTGCTGCCGTGATGCTTGTGACCCATGATATGGGTGTTATTGCAGAAACTGCTGACCGAGTTGCGGTGATGTACGCGGGTAGAATTGCCGAAATTGGGCCTGTACGCGATGTTATCCAAAAGCCAAAGCATCCTTATACGGTTGGTTTAATGGGATCGATCCCCGTGATTGGGCGTGATGTTGATCATCTTACACAGATTAATGGAAGTATGCCTCGGCCTGGTCAGCATCCTGATGGTTGCTCTTTTAATCCAAGATGTCCTAAGGTTTTTGACCGTTGTTATGCAGAAAGACCTGGATTAATTCAATCGGATCAAAGTCAGGCTTCTTGCTGGCTGTATGATGATAAGAAGAATAGTAAAAATACGAAGGGGGCTGAGTAGAGATGAGCGCCTCAAAAAAACTCTTAGAAATTAAAAACTTAAAACGTCATTTTGATGTGTCTTCATCATGGCTGTCTCAATTGTTTTCTGGCGAAGGAAAACAGGTTTTGAAGGCTGTAGATGGGATTAGCTTAGAAATTGAGCAGGGGAAGACGTTTTCCCTTGTTGGTGAGTCTGGCTGTGGTAAATCAACGATGGCTAAGCTTGTAATGGGGCTTTACGCACCGACTGAAGGCGAGATTGCTTTTGATGGCATATCCTTGACAGGGAAAATGAAAGCATCAGAGCTGGCCGCAATTCGTCGCCGTAAGCAAATGATCTTTCAAGATCCGTACTCAAGCTTGAACCCACGCTGGTTGGTAAAAGATATTGTGGCCGAGCCCATTTATGCTCAAAGCTTAATGCGCGGTAAAAATGAAATTCAAGCGCGCGTCAAAGAATTGCTCTTGCAAGTGGGGTTGTCTGCAGAGGATGGTGAAAAATATCCTCATGAATTTTCAGGCGGTCAGCGTCAACGTATTTCAATTGCCCGGGTTTTAGCCAGTCAGTCTGAATTTATTGTGTGTGATGAGCCAACGTCTGCACTCGATGTTTCTGTTCAGGCACAGATTTTGAATTTGATGAAAGACCTGCAGCGAACACTCGGGCTTACCTATCTATTCATTTCTCATAATCTTGCTGTTGTTTATCATATATCTGATACGGTTGGTGTGATGTATTTGGGCAAGCTTGTGGAAGTGCAAGATAAAAAGTCTTTGTTTAATAATCCAAAGCATCCTTATACCCGAATGCTGCTTGATACAATCCCAGACCTTCATATGTCAGAAAGAGAACGTATGCCGGTTTCTGGCGAAGTTCCAAGTCCGATTGCCCCACCATCAGGGTGCTCGTTCCATCCTCGTTGCCCTTTTGCCAATGAACGTTGCAGCAAAGAAGCGCCTGGTTACACAGAAATTTCTGGCGGTCGTGTTGCGTGCCATGCCGTAGAAGAAGGTAGGATTCCAGATTATAATTCGCCTACGCATTGACTTTAGGGCCGATTGTCGTGTAGAACATAAAGATCGGGCCCTATTTTAAGTGTGTTGAATGATCGTTTCTTTTGGTGCTGTTAACGTTGATTTGATTTATTCCGTTCAAAATCACCCTGAAAAAGGTGAGACGGTCGTCTGTCCGGAATATCAAGCGCGTATCGGCGGAAAAGGTGCTAATCAAGCGATGGCTGCGCACCTTATGGGGGCCGAAACACGGTTTTACGGTGCTGTGGGGCAAGATGCCTTTGCACAAATGGTTGTTGAAGCTTTTGATAAAAAGCAGCTTTGGTCTGGCGGCCTTAGAAAGTCTGAATTGCCTACAGGTACAGCGAGCGTTGCTGTAGACCTTGATGGCGAAAATCGAATTATTGTTGCTGCAGGCGCAAACAATGCGTGTTGTGCAGCCGATATACCGGATTCAGTCCTGGATTCAGATACATTTGTCTTATCGCAATTAGAAGTTCCTTTAGAGCAAACATATGCTCTTTTTAAGAGAGCGCATTCACGTGGAGCAACAACAATCCTTAGTTTTGCACCTGCAAGGAACATTAGTCTTGACATTCTAGATTTTGTCAGTATAATTGTCTTAAATGTTGTTGAAATGAGACAATTCTCTGAGATTGTTGGGTTGAAAGAAAAAAACCTGGATCCCGTGAGTCTTGCAATGGAATTAGGGCGGTATCTTAAGAAAGTGGTGGTTGTTACCTTGGGTCAAGAAGGCGCATTTTTATATAGCCCTCGTGCAGGAAGCTATAAAGTGAGCGCTTTAGAAATTGATCCTGTTGATACAACTGGTGCAGGGGATGCTTTCTGTGGTATCTTTACAGCAGGTTTAGACGCTGGAGATGATATGGAAGAAGCGCTAAAGGCAGCAGCAATTGGCTCAGGGCTAACATGTTTGAAGTTGGGGGCTCAAGAAGCATTGCCAACAAAAGATGATTTGTTGAGTTATAAAGACAAAATTAAATTAAATAAGATTAGCTAATCTAAACTTAAGGAGAACAGTAGTGCTTATATTTGATGGGGGATTAATCTTTAGTCCTGAAGGCGAATTGCTTAAAGATCAAGCGCTCCTGGTTGAAGGCGACACAATAAAAGGTATTGTGCCATCCTCTGAGGTAAAGAATCTTAAAGGTCAACGTATTGATATTACCGGAAAGACGATTCTTCCTGGGTTGATTGACTGTCATGTCCATTTAACTTTTGACGGTTCTGTTGATCCGCGCCCAGCATTGCAGTCCAGTAGTCAAGCTGAGATTACGCTTCTTTGTTTAGAAAATGCTCAAAAAACACTTCGCTCCGGGATTACTTCCGTTCGTGATTGTGGTGGCGCTACTTATATTGAATTTGCTGTTCGTGATAAAATTGCATCTGGTAACTTTGTGGGACCAACAATTAGGGCTGCTGGTCAGGCTGTTTGTATGACAGGCGGGCATGGAAGTTGGTTTGGTCGCATTGCTGACGGGGTTGAAGAAGTTCGTAAGGCTGTTCGTGAGCAGCTGCATGCGGGTTCTGACTTTCTTAAAATTATGGCGACAGGTGGTGTGACAACGGATGGTGTAAATCCTGAAGATGCTCATTATAGCGCGGAAGAAATTGCTGCGGGCATTGCTGAAGCCACACGCTTCAGTAAACCAAGTGCAAGTCATGCGCAAGGAACAGAAGGTATTTTGAATGCTGTTTATGGCGGTATTTCATCGATTGAGCATGGTATTTTCTTAGATGATGAATCAATTCAAGCGATGATTGACCATGGAACTTATCTTGTGCCAACACTTGCCGCAACCTATGGTATGCTAAGCGGTAAAGGAAAAGGCGTTCCGGACAGTATGGTTGAAAAATGTGAACGTCTTGTAGAGCGTCACGATGAATCATTTAAGGCTTTTTATAAGGCTGGCGGTAAAATTGCTATGGGAACAGATGCGGGTACACCGCTGAATAAGCATGGTGAAAATACGCAAGAACTTGCATTAATGGCCAGTCATGGTGTGCCAACAAAAGATATTATCCTCTTCTCAACGCGCAATGGTGCGGATCTTATGCGTATGAAGGATAGGGGATCCCTTGCATCCGGTATGAAAGCTGATTTACTGATTGTTGAAGGTAATCCTATTGAAGATATTCAAAATGTTGCAGATAGAAAAAATCATTTTGCGGTCTATAAAAATGGTATTTTAGTCTAAGCGCTAACATTGAACTTATTGTAAGAATAAAAGCGTTTTGTATTTCCTTTCTTAGGGTATGCAAAGCGCTTTTGTCGTGTGAATATAAGTGTATGGAAACAGATAAGTTGTTAAAATTTATAAACTATTAATCATGCTATTTTAATTTTTTAGATCCTTAAAATCGCTAAATTGTTTATTGTTAATGCTTGAGAGCTTGACGAAGATCTTATTTTATGTCAGGTTTTAGGTGATAGTTCGTTGATAGGTTCCTGTGCGCAGGGGCTGTCATGGATAGAAATAAGGATCCACAATGGAAAAGATTACATATTATGTAGGTGATAAGGGCTTAACAACCAGTGGTGTTGTATCAAGCTATTATTATGCTTTTCCATGCATGCTTTTTAGCTTTAACTGATACCTCAATCCTGTAAATCCCCCTTTTAATTTATGTGTATCAGACCAAAGACATCGGTCTTAAGCGGCCTTTTGTTTTTGGCAGGAGTTTTAAAATGCGAATTCGTTCTGTTCTTTATACCGTTATTGCGGGCGTTGCTGCGGCAGCGGCTTACTCTGTTATTGCCCAGCCAAATCAGGCTGACCCTGCAAAAGAAGCAACCAAAGTTTATCATGTCATGTCCTCTCAGATTCTGGCTTTTCCAGCACTGGACCAAGCACGAGAAGGCGCGAAGCAAGCGCTGGCTGAAGCTGGCTTTGTTGAAGGGCGTAATCTTAAATGGACGGTGAAAAATGCGTCCGGTGATCGTGCGGCCAATGCTGCCATTGCCAAAGATGTAAGGGCGAGGGCGCCGGATGCAGTTTTGGCGATAAGTACGCCATCAGCGCAAATGTTGTCAAAAGAGCTGCAAGGAGCTGTCCCAATGGTTATCACCGCTGTTTCCGATCCCATTGCGGCCGGATTGGTTAAAATGATTGATACACCAACGCCCAATGTTGCAGGTGTTTTAGACCGCCCAGACATTGAAAAAACACTTGCGTGTATGGCTCAGCTATTGAAGCAGTCAGCAGGTGAGGGTAGTGCTTGGAAAGTAGGGGCCCTGTATAATGCAGGTGAGCCAAACTCACATGCATCTGTAGAGCGTTTTAAGCAGCTTTCAGGTAAGTATAATGTAGAGTTAATCTGCAGGCCCATCTCAACGCCCAGCGAGCTTATCGGTGCAGTCCAGAACCTTCTGCCCCAGGTGGATGCACTGTATGTGCCGCAAGACAATATGGTGGTTTCTGCAATTCGGACGGTTTGTAAACAAACGCTTGTGTATAAACAGCATAATGGTAAAGGTGTGCCAATCATTGGGAATAACAAGGATCTGATAGAAGGTGGGGCTTCAATGGTTGTTGGGTTTGACTATCATGATATTGGCCGTCAAACTGGAAGTGTGCTAGCGCAAGTGCTTCGGGGAAATAAGCCAACGTTGATGGCTTTGCAAATGCCTGTAGAAACACAGGTTTACATGAATCAGGGAATGCTGGGTAAGCTGGGATTCACTGATGTTGGGCAATTAACTGCAAACATGGAAGGGTAGAATGATGAGACAAGGACTCCATCTTCAAAGCAATTCTTTTAAGAAATGTACACTAAGATATGGGGCTTTGTATCTACTTGTCTATTTGGGGTTTGTTTCGTCTGCTGTTTGTAGTGATGGGGCTGCAAAAAAGCCGTTGGTTGCTGTATCACAATACGTGGCCTTCTCATCACTGACCGCCTTGCAAGACGGCATGAAGGAGGCTCTTAAAGAACAAGGGTTTATTGACGGGCAAACAATGCGCCTGGAAATTAAAAATGCTTTAGGGGATATGAGCTCTAACATTGCAATTTCCCGGGCCTTTATTGAAAAGAAGCCGGACGTGTACGTGGCAATAACATCCCCTTCAGCCCAGGCAGCTTTTTCGATTCTGTTGAATGAGCAGGCACGGGGACGTACGTTACCGAAAATGGTTTTTACCGCTGTAACGAACCCAGATGCCTTGGGCGTTCAGACAGAACTCAGGCGCGCGGATCGCTGGGTGACAGGGGTTACGGACCGGCCACGTGCAGATAAGCAGCTGGAGGTTTATGCCAAGCTGCTGGGTGATAAGAAACGCATCGGTATCGTTTATAATTGCGGGGAAATTAATGCGGTCACAATGATGGAAGACTTTAAGAAGGCGGCAGAGTCAAAAGGCTTTAAGGTGTTTGCAAAGTCAATTTCCAAAACAACAGAGATTAAAAGCGCAGCCCTTAACCTAGCCGGTAAGGTTGATGCTTTTTATGTGTCGCTGGATAACACGGTGGTATCGGCCCTAGAGGTGCTGATTCAAGTAGCTGACCAATATAAAATTCCTGTGCTGGGAAGTGATGTGGATCATATGAAGCGCGGGGCAGCGGTTGCTGTCGGCTTTGATTACCGGGAAGTGGGAAAGAAAACTGGTCAGTATGTGGCGAGGCTACTCAAAGGTGCATTGCCCGCAAGCTTAGCGATATCATCCCCTGAATCTGTGAAGACTGTTTATAATAAGGCAAAAATGAAAGCGTTGGGCTTGCCCTTGGTCTTTGGTGATAAATAAAGAGATGAGCTTTCTTAGGCGGGTTTCTGTTGTTGAATGAAGGCGAGTGCCTTAACAGCATTTCTATTGCCTTGTTTGGCAGCTTGTTGGAAAAAGTCGAGAGCCATTGCAGGGTCACTATTAGTACCGTGACCATTTTGGTAGCAAACACCAAGATTGTATAAGGCATCTGCATCTGCTTGTTCAGCCGCTTTGTAGAACCATTTAAGAGCTTCAGTATAGTCTTGATCCACACCGATACCATGGAAATAGCAAAGACCAAGATTGTATTGAGCATATGCATGTTGACCCTTTGCCGCTTGGTGAAACCATTTGACTGCTTCAGCGTCATTTTTATTAACGCTTCTTCCGTATAAATAGCAAAGGCCAAGATTGTATTGAGCACCCGTATATCGTTGTAACGTAGAATTAACCTCACTTTGGCTCAGACCGAACTTCTTTCTATAGCAAGCAGACAGATTAAAGAGCGCTTTTGCATGCCCTTGTTGAGTTGCTCGATGAAAGCATTTAGCGGCTTTTATATAATTTTTTTCAACACCCAATCCTCTCATATAGCAGTTGCCCAAATTGTATTGTGCTTTTGCGTGCCCTTGTTCAGCGGCTTGGCGGAAACACTGCGCTGCTTTTTCAAGGTTTTTTCGAACACCTTCACCATTTTTGTAACAAACACCAAGGTTGTAGAGTGCCCTAACATGTCTTTGTGTCGCTGCTTGCTTGAAACATTGTGCTGCTTTTGCAAGGTTCCTTCGAACCCCTTCGCCATTTTTGTAACAAATACCAAGATTATAGAGTGCTTTAAGATGTTGTTGTACAGCTGCTTGACGAAAGTAATCCGCTGCTTTTATGTAGTCCTGTTCAACACCAGTGCCTTTATAATAGAAAAGACCAGTGCAATATTGTGCATTAATATGCCCATGATCAGCTGCCTGAAGGCAGAGAGCGGTAGTTTTTACAGGATCACTTTCAATCATTTGTTGAGTAATAAGTATTGTGGGGCTTTTACCTGCTTGGATTTGGACGTTTAATCCAAGCGTTAATAAAATTATGTATAGAAAAATACGCATAATTTAACGTACAGTATTTTTTAAATAAAATGAAATGATTGTAGTAATAGTATAGTTAAGTGTAGATGTGCCTACAGCTTTTTGATGCTGGCCAATATTGTTTGCAGATTGTTGTAGATAAAGACTAAGTTATTCAGCTGTAAAATCAGAGGCTTTGAGGGTGGATGCATTTGCTCATGATTAATGCTTGCAGAAAGTGGCTTGGATACCTTATGCTGGCGACCTCTAAGGAATAGAAGGTTTTAGAAAATGTTGAGTGCATCATGATTAGTACTATGCAGTTGGTTGGCGCAATTGAACTTGGCTGCCTTTACGGCATTATTGCGATTGGTGTTTATCTTTCATTCCGAATTCTAGATTTTCCAGATCTAACCGTGGACGGAAGCTTTCCGCTGGGCGCTGCTGTTGCGGCAACAATGATTGTATCCGGTTATAACCCTTGGCTTGCAACGCTGGTTGCAATTGGTGCCGGTATGATTGCAGGGATGATCACTGCATGGCTGAATGTGCGCTGGAAGATCTTGCATTTGCTGGCTAGTATTTTAACCATGACAGCTTTGTATTCGATTAATATCAGGGTCATGGGAAAGCCGAACGTTTCGCTGTTAAGTGAAGCAACGATTTTCACTCAGATCAAAAGCTTACTGCCGTTTGCAGGGATGGCTTTTATTATGGGGTTGATGTGCTTAGCTGTCATTTTATTCATTAACTGGTTCTTGCACACAGAAAAAGGTTTGGCTATGAGGGCAACCGGTGCTAACCCGCGGATGGCGAGGGCGCAAGGTGCGCGCGTGAACTATTATGTTATTGCGGGTATTGCCCTAAGTAATGCCCTGGTCGCCTTTGCCGGCGCGCTATCTGCCCAGTCACAAGGCTATGCCGATGTGTCCATGGGGGCGGGGACGATTATTATTGGTCTGGCCGCTGTGATCATTGGTGAGGCCTTCTTTAAGACACGCAAGGTCATTGTCGCGCTGCTCGCTTGCCTGATCGGATCTATCGTCTACCAGGTTGTGATTACCTTTGCTTTAAACGTTGATGCGATTGGCTTGCAAGCTTATGACTTAAAGCTTGTGATGGCGGTTATTATTACCGTTGCATTGATCGCGCCAAAGATTAAAGGCGAGCTGATGCGTAAATACAAACGAGCAACGGGGAGGAAGCCATCATGATTTGTGTTGAAGATCTCCATGTTATTTTTAATAAGGATACCCCGTTAGAGGCCCATGCACTGCGCGGCGTTAATCTGAAGATTGAAGAGGGTGAGTTTGTTACAGTTATCGGCAGTAACGGTGCAGGAAAATCAACGTTTCTGAATTCACTTTCTGGGGAAATTGAAGCAGAGTCCGGGCATATCTATGTCGACGAAAAAGATGTCGTCAGGCTGTCTGCATCAGGACGATCGGCAAGTATGGCGCGCGTTTTCCAAGATCCAATGGCGGGTACCTGTGCACACCTATCGATTGAAGAGAATATGGCTTTGGCTTTTGCGCGCGGTAAGGGAAGAAGCCTGACATCGGCTTTAAAAGCATCTCGGCGAGAGATTTTCAGGACGCACCTGAAACGCTTAGGCCTAGGCCTTGAAGATCGTCTAAGTGATCCGATGGGGTCGCTATCAGGTGGTCAGCGCCAAGCCGTGTCCTTGGTCATGGCGGTGATGAACCCAATGCAGATTTTGTTGCTTGATGAACATACAGCAGCCCTTGATCCAAAGACGGCCGCATTTGTTTTAAAGCTTACCCGCGAGATTGTTGCTGAGAAAAACTTGACGGCCTTGATGGTCACACATAGTATGCAGCAAGCACTCTCTATTGGGACAAGAACAGTGATGTTCCACCAGGGAAAAATTGTTCTCGATATCAAAGGTGAGGAAAGAAATAAATTTCAAGTATCTGATTTACTTGATCTTTTTAGCAACGACAAAGAAGTTATTGATGACGCGCTTTTACTCGGATAATTTTGGGTGTAGCATGAAATCAGACGGGCTTGAAATGCGTTTCAAAACAGACCCCATCTAAAACAAAAACAGCTTAAAATCTGACGGTATCCTTATGTTTAATAAGTTGAAAGTACGATCCAACTTCGATAGTGCAGCTCAAAATTATGATTTATATGCAGGGCCGCAAAAGCTAATATCTGAACGTTTAGCCGAGCGTATCTTCCGTGCGGTGCCACCAACATCTAAACCAATTAGGATTCTTGAGATTGGGTGCGGAACAGGGTTCTTAACAGAGCAGCTTCTGCCTTTTTTTCCAAACGCTGAAATCGTTGTGTCTGATGTTTCAGAAGCGATGGTCACGGCTTGTCGAAATAAATTTACAGATTCAAAAATTATACCGTTGGTAATGGATGGGGAGCTTCCTAGTTTTAAAGAATCTTCTTTTGACTTAATCGTTTCAAATCTGACATTGCAGTGGTTTGGTAGCACACAAAGCAGTTTAGCTGAGCTGGGTAAGATTTTACGTCCGGGTGGACAAATATTTTTCTCAACTTTGGGCGAGCGCTCATTCCAAGAAATTAGGGAAATCTACCACAAATTTTCATTGCGTTCTGGATTCCAACAGCTTGAAACGTTGGATGGTTTGAATGACCTGATGCCGGAAAATTGTCATTCCTGCACGGAAGAGGAAGAACTGCCGTACTATTACACCAGCGCGATTAGTTTTATGCGCTCAATTAAGCAAATTGGTGCCTCAACGCCTGTTGCAAGCTATGTGCCGCTTTCACTGCGCTCCCTCAGGTTACTTGTCCAGGCTACAAAAGGCCCGTGTGCACTGACGTATCACGTGCTGTATGGCGTATGCAAGAAGGCTCATGTTCAAGTTGTATCCGAAGGTACGGAACAGCTAGAACAGATAGCTGAGCAGAAGATGGCTGCATAGCAGCGCAGCAAAGCCAGCAACAATATCATCCGCCATAATTCCTAAGCCGCCCTTAAGTTTTTGATCGCAAAAGGAAATGGGCCAGGGCTTGAGAATATCAAATAGCCTGAAAAACCCAAAACTAATCAGGTAAGCCTTCAAGCTGAGAGGTAAAAACAGCAATGCAATCCACTGTCCTGCAACCTCGTCAATAATGACCTCAGAAGGGTCTTTATTGGCCGATGACCGTGCATAAACCTCAGAGCTCCATAGGCCTAAGATGGTAACCAGCAAGCATGCGATTATAAGACTGCTGTGGCCGAAGAACATGACGATAATCCAGGCCATGGGAAGGGCGGCAAGCGACCCCCACGTTCCAGGACAAGGGGGTATCAGGCCAAGGCCAAACCAGGTGGAGAGGGTGTGTGCTATCTTTTGTTTCATTTTATGAGCCCTTTCTTGGGCGCAGTACGGTGGCCACGGCCTGAGCAGCAAGACCTTCTTTGCGGCCTGTGAAGCCAAGCTTTTCTGTTGTGGTCGCTTTTACATTCACATTTTCAATATCCAGATCGAGTAGCATTGCAATATTCTGGCGTATTTCTTGTTTGTAGGGTGTAAGTTTTGGTTTCTCGCCAATGACAGTGACATCCACATGAGTGAGGATGCCCTGCTTATCTTGAACACACTTTAACGCATGCTTTAAAAAAATGCTGGAATCCATGTCCTTGAAAGTTGCGTCACTGGGGGGAAAGTGCTCACCAATATCGCCGCAACCTACAGTACCTAGGAGTGCATCGGTTAGGGCATGTAAAAGCACATCCGCATCAGAATGGCCTTTAAGTTTATGGGTATGCGGAATTTTAATGCCGCCAAGGATGACATGATCGCCTTCACAAAAACTGTGAACATCAAATCCAAATCCGGTATGGGGTGTCATGTTTGTCATAAATAAACGCTCCAAATTTTGAATGTCTTCTGTATGCGTGATTTTCATGTTGGTTTGCGTGCCCCGGGTCATCGCAAGGATCATGCCGGCTTTCTGTGCAATCCCTGCATCATCACTACATTCCATTCCTGAATATTGCTTGTGAGCTGCAAGAATTTTCTCAAAGTCAAAGCCTTGGGGGGTTTGTACACGCCAAAGATTTTTTCGGTCCACTGAGGTGATCGTCCCTGATCCCTTATCGGATGATGTGCGCTTTAAGCTGTCAACCAGCTTCAGTCCTGGAAGGGCACCATCATGTGTTTTAAGGGACTCGAGTACTCTATTAATGACGGGCGTAGAGACACCTGGGCGCGCCGCATCGTGAATAAGAACGTACTTAGGGTGATAGGATTCAAGGTTTTTAAGTCCGTTAAAAACAGAAGCTTGCCGGCTGTCATCGCCAAAAACAGGATCAGGAAGATCCAGTCCTTTGACTGCTTGCCTATAAAGCTTTTGGTGGCTGGGGTGAATGATGACTTGAACCATGTCAACTTTTGGATGCTTTAGAAAGGTTTCCACACAATGGCGCAAAATCGGCTTACCATTAAAGTTCAAGTATTGCTTGGGAATCTGGCTGTCAAAGCGCTTGCCTTCCCCTGCTGCAGTAATCAGCGCGATGCATAAGGGAGATGATTGCTTTCTTTGGTTTTCTTTCATCTTATTTTGCTGTACCTTTTGAAAGAGTCAATTTTCTATCTGGCTTCTATTTGACAATTTTTGGCCAGTGTAATCACATGTTCTTGGTGGGGGAA
Source organism: uncultured Alphaproteobacteria bacterium (assembly GCA_964350415.1). GTDB lineage: Bacteria > Pseudomonadota > Alphaproteobacteria > CAYGJW01 > CAYGJW01 > CAYGJW01. The sequence goes on along the minus strand of CAYGJW010000013.1, from coordinate 2,151 downwards.
GAAAAAAATGGACTATCAGATCATGCGCTCACATATGGTGAAGTGTCAATTACGTCCTCAGGGTATTAATGAACCAGAACTTTTAAAGGCCTTTGAATCTTTGCCCCGTGAAAGATTTGTGCCGGAACGCTTGCGTTCGACATGTTATCTGGATAAGCCTTTGGAAGTGGAAACGAACCGCTATCTTTTGGATGCTGTAACACTTGCTGAAATGATTCGTGTTGCTAAGGTCCAACCTGAGGAATCTGTCTTGCTTATTGGCAGTGGTTCCGGATATATGCCGGCGTTGCTTGCTCAATTTGCAGATACAGTCTTGGCAGTGGAAGAAAATGAAAAGATGTATCAGAATGCACAAACAGCATTCAATCATCTGGAGCTTGGAAACGTTGTGTTACACCAGTCGATGCTTTCTGAAGGCTGGAAAGAGAACAAGCCTTATTCCATAATTTTTGTCAATGGTGGCCTAGAGACTGTTCCTAAGGCAATAGAGAGCCAGCTTGATGATGGCGGCCGAATCGTATGTATAATGCCAGATGAAAAGGGCGTTGGACATGTAACCAAATTGATAAAAAATGGTGATGGTTTTTCAAATTATCGTTACCGCCGGGCGCCTTTGCATGTGTTGCCTGGATTTTATTGTGAGTCAGAATTTTGTCTGTAAATATACTTGAGAAACCTTTAATGGAAATAAGCGTCTTTGAGTGCCAGAAGCTTTTGGAGCAGGGGCACGTTAAATTGCTTGATATACGTGAAGACTGGGAACGTAAGCTGTGTTCTATATCCAATAGTGAACATATTCCGTTAGGTGTGCTGGATACAGCCCCGGAGGAATTGTTTCAGGATAAAATGATTGTGGTGTACTGTCATCACGGTCAGCGCAGTCGCCGTGCAGTTCTGTGGTTGAAAGACCAAGGTATCGATAATGTTGTGAACCTAATAGGCGGCATTGATGCGTGGTCGATTCAAATTGATCACAATGTTCCCCGTTATTAGATAGTTGATTGTTTGACAAGCGATGCCTTTAATTTTAGCCCTTATATTTTGTTTAGTCGCGATTCCTGTACAAGGGGATCAGCTGATGGATGCTTTGCAAGAAGCCTTAGACACGAACCCAGATCTTGATGCGGAGAAAGCCCGGCTTAAAGCCTCTGGTTATCGTGTGGATGAAGCGCGCGCTGGTTGGCTTCCAAAAATTGAGGCGACCGGATCACTTGGCCGGAATCGTTTAAATTCAACTTTTGCATTTGGTAGTTCAGGAAATTCAGGTTCCAGTCCTGGTGTTCAGTTGACGCCAGCGGAACAGGCGCTGGTTCCAACGCTGCAGCCACAGCTTAATCAGGCCCTTAAACCGCCACCAACAGGGGCATCGCGCCAGATTGAGACTGTGACGGCACGCTCTTATAATGTGTCTATTAAGCAGCCTATTTTCAAAGGCGGACAGCTGGTTGCGGGTTTAAGAAAGTCAAAATCTGAAAATTCAGCTGCATTTGCGGAATTTGAAGCAAGACAACAAAAATTGTTGATCGATGTTATTGAGGCTTATGGAAATCTTTACGTTTCACAAGAAACACTCGAGATTAGAAGGCATAACGAAAAACGCCTTAAAAGTCAGCTGGAAGCGGAAGAGTTACGTAAGAAAGTGGGTAAGATAACCCAAGCAGATGTGCTGCAAGCAAAAGCACGTTATCAGGCGGCTTATGCAGACCGTTTAAGCGCTGAAAGCGCACATCAAAATTATAAGCAAGATTTTGAACGCTTTGTTGGTCGCCAGCCTGGCCTCATAAAGAAGCTTCACAGGAAAGGCACCCTTCCATCAAACTTAATAAGTGCTGTTGAAAAAGCAGCAAGGCAAAGGCCGCAATTAAAAAATTTGCGCTACAGTCGTGATGCATTGAAATTTGAAGAAAAGAAAATTCGGGGTGAACAAGGCCCAGAACTCAGTCTTAAGGGCGAGCTAAGTCAAAGCTTTAATGTGACAAGTGCAGGCAGCCGCAATACATCCTTGGGGGTTTTTGCTGAATTAAGAATTCCATTGTTTGAACCGGGTGTTACCTCACGTGCAAGGGCTGCACGCGCAGATGCCAGGGCACAGGATTTTAGAATTGATGATGAATTGCGGGCCATCAGGCAGAATGTCACCAAAGCCTGGGA
>CAYGJW010000012.1:3435-19208 GCA_964350415.1 uncultured Alphaproteobacteria bacterium | reverse complement strand
CAAACCCTGCTGATGCCATTATACTATGGCAAATGCTTCCGGGCTTACGTCAAAACAGAGCTGTTAAACGTGCGAGATAACAAATAGCAAGTTCTCAGTTACTTTAAGAAAAGCGCCCGCATAAAATTGCAGGCGTTTTTTTGTACAGCTGAATACTAAGCTATACAGCTATATTAGGCGGCTGAAATAACTTCACGTGCTTCGATCAAGTCTTCTGGGGTGTCGACCTCAACAGATTTCGTTTCAACAACGGCGGCATCAATACGCATTCCGGCTGCCAGGGCCCGGAGTTGCTCTAAGCTTTCGCGTTTTTCAATAACAGAAGGCGACAGCGACACAAAATGCTCCAGGGCGCTACGGCGATACGCATACAGACCTAAGTGCCTGAAATATCCAGCATTTTCGTCCGCTGAATACGGCACAGCAGAACGGCTAAAGTAAAGCGCACGTCCCACTGTTTCGTCAGTTGGCGACATTTCCATGGCCGCTTTTACGTGGTTAGGTTTTACGCGATCATTCGTGTCCTGCATCTTTGTAATTACTGTTGCGATATCAACGCCTGCATCGCGTTCAAGCGGCAACATAACGCGGCGCAGAACTTCGGGTTCAATACACGGCAGGTCGCCCTGCAAGTTAACCACAACGCCATAACGACCTTCAGGATCGTGCAGGTTAACAGCCTCATGGATGCGGTCCGAACCTGATTGGTGCTCTGTGCTGGTCATCACAGCGTCACCGCCGGCCTTTTTAACGACATCGATAATTTCTTGGCAATCTGTTGCAACAACCACATCACCGATGTTTGCAGCTTTGGCGCGCTCCCATACGTGAACAACCATCGGTTTTCCGCAGATATCAGCGAGCGGTTTTTCAGGCAAACGCGTTGAGGCGCGGCGCGAAGGAATAACAACAAGAACATTCGAAGCTTGGCTCATTTAGCACTCTCCATACAATAAATTTAAAAGGATCCTGCCTAGCTTATATCCTATTATTAGGTTTAACGCCAAATTATAGTTGCAGACATATGGTCTACAAGGTTAATGTTTACACAAAGAATAAGCAAAGACGTGTGCGTCCAGTGTATTGATGGCCTGCGATCGTTTTATGGGCGGCCATTATTAGACATTGAACAGGAAACACGCTATCTTTGCTGTGTATAACGAAAAAGTGTTCGAGGTAACGATGTCATTTGAGCTCAATAAAATTGCTGCAGCCATCCTTCTAGCCGGCGTCATTGCCCTTGGTGCCGGAATTGTATCCCGCTCGCTGGTTAGCCAAGAGCAGCTTGCTCAAAACGCCTATGTCGTCGAAGGTGTCGGCGAGACACCGCAAGCGGCCTCAACATCTTCAGCGCCAACAGGCCCAGGTCCCATTGCCCATCTACTTGCAAGTGCTGATATTGAAACAGGCAAAAAAGTCTTCAAAAAATGCGCAGCATGCCACACGGTGACTGATGGCGGAAAAACGCTGACAGGCCCGAATCTATGGAATACTGTTGGCAACAAAAAAGCAGCAAAAGACTATAAATATTCTGATGCAATGATCGCAGCAGGTGGTGATTGGGATTATGATGCACTCAATCAATACCTCGCTAATCCAAAGAAATTTATCCCCAAAAATAAAATGACATTCGCGGGTCTTAAAAAAGATTCTGAGCGCGCAGCCGTTGTTGCCTACCTTCGCAGCCTCAGTAGCAGCCCAGCGCCACTCCCTGTGGTTGAAGCAGTAGCCGAAACTGAAGTTGAAACGCCTGCACCTGCAGAAGCAACAGAAGCTGCTGCAGAAGTCGCCACAGAAGACAAGGCTGCTTAAGCTTATGTCTAGTACGCACAAGTGGTCACTCATTCGTTGTTATAAGAAATGGATCCTCTGAACATGAAAATCAGATCGATAACCCCTCCCCTATTCTTTTCTCTTTTTATACTTAATCTTTTTTCTCAGGCGCCATTTGTCGCCCACGCTCAGGAACTTACTCCTCAAGAAGCTGTCACACCTGACGCAAATATTAAAACCACTCAAATCATCAGTCACTTTATCCCGCCTCGTTACCCCCAACTTAAGGGGAACTTGGATTATGTGAATCCGCAAGCACCCAAGGGCGGCACACTGATTCTTAAATCAAGCTCAACCTTTGATACGCTCAATCCCTTTGTCCTGAAAGGGACGGCAGCGCCTGGGGCTGCCCTGCTTTATGAATCACTTTACGCCACCATTGAAGGGGATATTTACAACCACTACCCCAACATCGCTGAACAGGCCCGGATACCGGCCGATAACACATGGGTTGAGTTTTTGTTAAACCCAAAGGCGAAATTCAGTGATGGAAGCCCGATAACCCCCGAAGATGTCGTGTTTTCGTTCAACACCCTTAAGAAAGACGGGCTTTATTACCGCAACTATTACAAGGACGTCCTAAAAGCTGAGAAAACAGGGGATCACAGCGTTAAGTTCACGTTCCAAGACGGCAACAACAAAGAGCTTCCGGGGATTACGAGCCAGCTGTTTATTTTATCGAAGAAATATTGGCAAGATAAAAAGTTTGATACGGTCACCCAGGCCCCGCCTGTCAGCAGCGGCCCCTATACAGTTGAGCGCTTTGAAGTTGGCAAAACTATTGTCTATAAACGTAATCCCAACTACTGGGGGCGTGATGAATTCATCCATCGTGGGCGTCATAACTTTGAGCGTGTAAAATTTGATGTTTACCGGGACAATAACATTGCCTTTGAAGCATTTAAATCCGGGGACTATGATTTCCAAATGGAAGTAAATGCGGACAACTGGGTTAACGGATATGATTTTGATGACATTAAGGACGGTAAGGTTGTTAAAAAAGTCGTTCAGAATAATCAGCCCACGAACATGCAAGCCTATGTCTTTAATGTCCGTCATCAAAAATTTAGCGATCGCCGGGTACGGGAAGCCATTGCCCTGATGTTTGATTTTGAGTGGAGCAATAAGAACATATTCCACGGCACACGTCAGCGCACCCGAAGTAATTTTGAGAAATCCCCATTTGAAGCCACAGGTATTCCTTTAGGGCGGGAACTTGAGCTATTGACTGCCATGAAAGACAGCCTTCCCCCTCAGCTGTTCACTCAACCATTTCAGCTGCCTAAGACCGATGGATCCGGGCGTGTTCGTGACCAAGTGCGTAAGGCGCTGGCATTGCTAAAAGAAACTAACTGGGAAATTAATAGCAGCGGTATTCTTAGCCACAAGAAAACCGGACAACCCTTCCAGTTTGAAATTCTACTTTCCCAAGCCAATGTTCACCTCCAGCAAATTACAGCACCGTTCATTAACAACCTAAAGCGCATTGGCATCAAGGCTTCCATGCGTATTGCTGATTCTGCAGAATACGAGCGCCGCACTGAGAATTTTCAGTTTGATATGATTGTGCATGCGTACAATCTTATTTTGTCACCAGGTAACGAACAACTTGACATGTGGGGAAGCAAAGCTGCCGATATGCCTGGTAGCATGAACTTACCCGGGGTCAAAAATCCGGCTATCGATATGCTCGCAGAAAAAGTTACTGATGCTGCCAATTTTCAGGAGCTCGTTGCATCAAGCAGGGCCCTTGACAGAATTTTGATGTGGGAGCACTATTTGATTCCGCAATATCACCTACCCAACCTTTATATCGCTTACAAAAGCACCCTAAAACACCCCAAAACACCGCCAAAATATGGCCTTGGTTATATTGATACTTGGTGGTTCGATCCTGCTGCTGTTCCCGCGAAAAAAACCTCATAAACAACTAAATTATACTTACTATGTCCGCTTATATTATTCGACGCCTCCTACTCATTATCCCAACATTACTAGGGATCATGGTCATTAACTTCATCATTGTTCAGTCAGCCCCCGGCGGTCCTGTTGAGCAAACCATCGCCCGTATTAAGGGCACTGCCGTCAGTCCTACTGCTCGCATTGGCGGCGGCAATGACACGGCTGGAATCACCGGAATGGCCGGCATTGAAGCAGGCGAAATTTACAGTAAATATGCCGGTGCGCGCGGCCTAGATCCTGAGCTCATCAAGGAAATTGAGCGTCAATACGGCTTTGATAAGCCGCCAGTTGAGCGCTTTTTTAAGATGATGCGCGACTACCTGCATCTGGATTTTGGAACCAGCTTTATGCACGACCGGCCAGTCCTGGATGTCATTGTTGAAAAGCTCCCAGTCTCAATATCTTTGGGGCTTTGGACCATGTTATTGGTCTATCTAATTTCCATCCCGCTTGGCATTAAAAAGGCGGTCCGGGACGGCACGTCCTTTGATCTTTGGACCAGCATTGTCATTGTGATTGGCTATGCAATTCCCAGCTTTCTATTTGCTGTTTTGCTGATCGTTGTTTTTGCAGGGGGCAGTTACCTCGACCTCTTTCCTCTGCGTGGTTTAGTGTCTGATAACTGGAAATCTCTCAGCTTTACAGATCAAATTGCTGATTACTTTTGGCACCTCGCACTCCCCATTGTATCGCTGGTTATCGGCAGCTTTGCATCCCTTACTATTCTGATGAAAAACTCTGTCCTTGAGGAAATTAACAAGCAATACGTCACCACCGCACGGGCAAAAGGCAACAGCGAAAATAGAGTGCTGTATCATCATGTTTTCCGTAATGCGATCCTGGTTATTATCGCAGGTTTCCCACAAGCTTTCGCGCATATCTTTTTTACAGGCGCCCTGCTTATCGAGGTGATTTTTTCCCTCGATGGTCTGGGGCTACTTGGGTTTGAATCTGCCCTTAATCGGGATTATCCGGTGGTTTTTGGCACCTTGTTTGTGTTTACATTTATCGGATTGATTCTCAATCTTATTGGCGATCTGCTGTATGCGTTTATTGATCCTCGCATTGATTTCGAAGCAAGGGAGGCCTAATCTGATGCGCTCTACATCCAATACAAAGTTCCTCGGCATTGAGGTCTCGCCCATCACCCAGCGCCGCATCGCTAATTTCAAAGCCAACAGACGCGGGCATATTTCGCTGTGGGTCTTCCTGGTTCTGTTTGGGATCAGCCTGTTTGCTGAGTTTATCTCCAATGATAAACCGTTGATTGTTCACTATGATGGGGATTTTTATTTCCCGATTTTCAAGGTGTACCCTGAAACTGTTTTTGATGGTGAATTTGAAACGGAGGCCGTCTATCGTGAGCAGTTCGTCAAAGATCTGATCAATAAAAAGGGCTGGATGCTGTGGCCGATCATCCCCTACAGCTATCAGACTATTAACTATGATTTGCCAGTACCTGCGCCCTCACCTCCCTCTTCCGATAACTGGCTGGGTACGGACAATCAAGGACGCGACGTCATGGCGCGGGTGATTTACGGCTTTCGTATCTCCGTTCTATTTGGCCTGACCCTGACAGTTCTTAGCACTATCGTTGGCATTGCAGCTGGCGCGGTACAAGGTTATTTCGGCGGCTGGACGGATCTTATTGCCCAGCGCTTTATTGAAATATGGTCGGGACTCCCCGTTCTTTACCTGTTGATTATCCTTGCTAGCCTGATTGATCCCACCTTTTGGTGGTTGCTGGGGATGATGCTTCTATTCAGCTGGATGTCGTTGGTGTCGGTGGTGCGCGCAGAGTTCCTACGCGCCCGAAATTATGATTATGTACGGGCAGCACGCGCCCTTGGGATTCGCGATCGTGTCATTATGCTGCGCCATATTTTGCCTAATGCAATGGTGGCCACGCTGACTTTGGTGCCCTTTATCCTAAGCGGCTCAGTGACTACTTTGACCTCCCTGGATTTCCTGGGTTTTGGACTGCCTCCAGGCTCCCCGTCTTTGGGTGAGCTCCTGTCCCAGGGAAAAGCGAATCTTCACGCCCCTTGGCTGGGTATAACCAGTTTCCTTATTCTTGCCCTTATGTTGTCTCTACTCGTTTTTATTGGCGAGTCTTTCCGAGATGCCTTTGACCCCAGGAAGATGCGCAGACCATGAACAAAACCATGACTTCAAAACAACCTTTACTTGAAATTAAAGACCTCTCCGTTGCCTTCCGCAGTGATGACAAAACCATCACAGCGGTCGATCACTTGTCTTTATCCCTAAATAAAGGCGAAACATTGGCTTTGGTGGGGGAGAGCGGATCCGGTAAATCGGTCACAGCGCTTTCCGTCCTTAAGCTGCTGCCCAAATCAGCTTCTCACGCATCTGGCGAGATTTATTTTGAAGGCGATGAGATTTTAGGCAAAACAGAACAAGAAATGGGAAAATTCCGCGGTAATCGCATTGGCATGATTTTCCAAGAGCCAACGACCTCGTTGAACCCGCTGCACACGATTAAGCAGCAAATTATGGAAACCCTTGATCTGCATACGACGCTTTCAAAGCGCGCAGCTTGTACCCGAGTTAAAGAGCTACTTGGTCTAGTGGGGATCCGAGATATTGACCGCATTTTGCAATCTTTTCCCCATGCTTTGTCAGGCGGGCAAAAACAACGGGTGATGATTGCCATTGCCATCGCCAATGACCCAGACCTGCTGATTGCAGATGAGCCAACAACGGCGCTTGACGTGACTATTCAGGCGCAAATATTAGAGCTTCTGCTTAGCCTTAAAACCAAACTGAACATGGCACTGCTCTTGATTACCCATGATCTTGGTATTGTAAAGAAGATGGCGGACCGTGTCTGTGTTATGACCCGTGGTAAGATTGTCGAGCGTAACACTGCAAAAGAACTTTTTGAGGCACCTCAGCACCCTTACACGCAAAAGTTACTTAATTCAGAACCCAAGGGCAACCCAATCCCAATTGATCCTGCCTACCATGAATTGCTGCTGAAAACGGAGCACGTTCGGGTATGGTTCCCAATTAAAACGGGTGTCTTCAAGCGTACAACTGGCCACGTTAAGGCCGTCAATGATGCCTCAATTACTGTACGGCGCGGTGAGACGCTTGGTATCGTTGGGGAATCTGGATCTGGGAAAACCACCCTTGCTCTTGCTTTGCTTCGGCTGCAGAAATCCAAGGGCCTGATTAATTTTGAAGGTGAGGATATTCATCGTTTAGGATGGAAACAGCTACGCCCCCTCAGACGCAAGATGCAGATTGTCTTTCAAGACCCGTACGGATCGCTAAGTCCCCGATTAACCGTTGAGCAAATCATCGGTGAAGGCCTGGATGTGCATCAGCTCTACACAAGTAAGGCAGAGCGTAGTCAGCTAATTATGCAAGCTTTAACGGAAGTTGGGCTAGAGCCTGGAATGCTGAACAGGCACCCACATGAGTTTTCTGGAGGGCAGCGTCAGCGGATCTCTATTGCCCGGGCCATTGTTTTGAAACCGGACCTGCTTATCCTTGACGAACCAACTTCGGCCCTTGATATGACAGTGCAGGCGCAAATTGTTGATCTGCTTAGGGATCTACAAAAACGTCACCATATGGCTTATGTCTTTATCAGCCATGATTTGAAAGTTGTCAGGGCCCTTAGCCATCAGATCATTGTCATGAAAGAGGGCGATATCGTTGAGCACGGCCCGCGGGAACAAATCTTTGAAAACCCGCAAACACCATACACCCAATCACTTATCGCCGCCGCCTTTGATCTAACTGCGAATACTTGAAGTTTATTGAGCATAAGCCCAAGGATTGAGATAATTTGCTGCATGCTTCATGCGCTGGAAAACACTTTTTTGTTCTATTTGTTCTTTTACCTTTTGGCGAAGCAATTTACAGGTTTTATTAGCTTTCTTCGGCTTTCGAACGATTTCCCAATCAGTAATATCTGAATCTAAGCCAAGAATTTGTGGTGCAATATCAATTGCATGTCCAAGGTCAACAACCCCTTTACCAATTTGCCTTCCTGAGAATAAGATGCTGTCATTCAAACTTTCTTGGCGTGCAGAGGCCAAAAGTATTGTCATCACATTGTCTTCCGTAATCAGGTCTTTGTAGTCCTTTTGTAATTTTGTAAGTAAATTAATATAGACACCAACAGTCATGGGTGATGCCATTGAGGTTCCTGATTTTCTTTCGATCAAACCAAGGCCTGTACATGAGTCAATGTTTGAACCCGGTGCAGCAACATAGTACTCAGCGCTGCCTGCAAGCTCACTAAAAGGGCTGTGGCGCTCTTGATCGTTATCATAGGCGAGGCTGCCACAAACGATAAATCTACCTTTGCGTTGGTTTGCAAGCATCATTAAACTGCGCGTTTCATCATCATCACCATAGCTGGTCGCATAATTACCTGCAGACTTAAAGACCATCGTTTCTTTACAAAGCATGGAAATGATTGCCATACGCTCTGAAGTCATAAATTGTTTTGCTTTACATAGCCTTAATGAAATGTTCACAGCGCTAATTTTTTGGGATTTAGCGATGAGAAATGCTTCAAAGAGGGCTTCATCAACTGTTCTGTTAAGTGTGTCAATTGGTATAATTTTACAATTTTTTGCAAGGCCAATCTTTTTTCCAGCAATAATGCCAGAAACATGGGTTCCGTGACTAAGCTGTTCGTGACGTGTAATAAGGTACTCAAGCTCATATTCGCTTAACCCTGTCTGAGTGCTGTAGTGGGAAAAAAACTGATTCTTTCTAAATAATTTTCCGATACTCTTATAACCCTCTTTAAGATATTCAAGGTCGTACTTCTTGGCTTTACGGTTCTTTAAGAGCTTTGCATAGTACACGCTGAGGGCCTCTGACCTTCCAACAGATCCAGTTGCGTATTTTGTCGTTACAAAGGTATCTTTTAAAGCAGGGTCTTCTGTATTAAAGCCAACGTCAATGACAATTACTGTATGTTTCTTGCAATCTTGCTTATAGCCTTTGGCACCAACAGCAATATGGGGGTCTGTTGCGAAAGTATTGATGCAAAGTGCAATAAGCACAAAAAAACTGAGTATTGATATTTTTGACGTTTTTAATAAGTGTTTCATTGCAAGCCTCTTATTCATAGTAATTATTAGCAGTGTTTCTATTTATATAAGTTATAATGACATATATTGAGATAGATGTCAACTATAATGACTTTTTATTTTTCCAAGCACTAAGAGACAGTCCGTCTTAGAATAGAACGTGAGAGACTCTCATTATGGATCGGTTCTAGGGTCTGAGTTTCTGTTGTTATTTCAATGACAGGAAGCTTCTCTGCGTTTCTCAGAAGCCTTTGGCTAGGCTTGTTGAGTACAACTGTTATTGAATCAAGGTTATCTGCGTCAATATCTCGCGGCAAAGAAACATTCGGTTCATCTTTTAGAAATACATAGAATACAGTAGCTTTTAGCATATCAAGGTGAATGCTCTGTTCTATTTTATAAAGGTATGCAGGGGTCTTAAGCTTAAAAAAATGCGCGAGCTTTCCTGGCTGGTCTCCTTGCTTAAAGCAAAGAAAAATTTCTCGGTTTTCGTAAAGGCTAGGATTGTAATTGATAATTGTAACGGAAATACTTTGAGCTGAAAGACTAAAAAAAAAGAAAATCCCGATGAGAAAAATTATGATGTGTTTGTGCATGATCGTTTAATCCAAAAATAAAACAGCTACAGTATTCCCTCAATATTGTGACGAACTCTCGCCTTTTAAAGAGGGTATACCATAGCTCTTTTACGTAATAACGATGCGCAGAAACTAGAAACAGTGTCCTACCAAAGACCAATGACTTTCCACCAGATACTGCCAACAACAGCCCAGATAAGAATATTGACAAGACCGACGATTAAGCCATTTTTCCACCAGGCTTTGATGTCAACATAGCCAGCACCAAAGTAAACAGGCGCAGGGCCCGTGCCGTAGTGGGTAAGGCCGCCGGACAGGCTTGAGAATACAGCCAAGGTCATTGCAGCAACCATCGGCGGTGCACCTGCGGCAATCATGACAACAAGGAAGGCGCTGTACATGGATGTTATGTGGGCGGTTACACTGGCAAAGAAATAATGCGTGAAATAATAAACCAGCGCCAAGAACCCAAGCGCAAACAGCCAGTCTAAGGAGCTAACACTTTCTTGCATATTGCCGCTGAACCAGCTGATCATCCCAAATTTGGTAAGGTAGTTCGCCATCATCAACAGCGTTGCAAACCAGATCAGGGTTCCCCAAGCGCTGGTTTCATTCAGAACGTCATCCCATTTCAAAACCCCTGTAAACAGCAGAATTGAAAAGCCAATAAGCGCGGCGGTTGTTGCATCAACGCCCAGTTGACCACCGAAAATCCATAGAACGAGCAGCAAACCAAATGTTCCCATCATCAGCCATTCGTCGGTGCTTGGTGCGCCCATTTCTTTTAGGTTCTTTTTGGCCATGTTGCTTGCTTCAGGCGTGTGTTTTACTTCGGGCGGATAAATCACGTAAATCACAAGCGGGATCAGGATCAGGCTGACAAGACCTGGAACGATTGTTGCGACAGCCCAAGAAATCCAAGTGATCTCAACGCCGGCTTCTGCGGCAAAACTTGCAATGAGCGGGTTCCCTGCAAGGGCCGTTAGGAACATACAGCTGGTAATGACATTGGCTTGGAAGCAAACCATAATCAGAAAGGCGCCCATTTTCTTTTGCGTGCCATCCGACGGACAGCTACCGAATTCTGTGACAAGAGAACGAACAATTGGGAAAATCACCCCGGCACCACGCGCTGTGTTGCTTGGAACTGCAGGTGACAGGACAAATTCCGTTGCCGTAATACTGTAGGATAACCCAAGCGTACTTTTTCCAAACAGGGCGACGAAATAATATGCGACCCGTGTGCCTAGACCTGTCTTAATAAAGCCGCGCGCGATCAGGAACGCAAAGATTACCAACCACACAACCTTTGAGCTGAAGCTGCTGAGTGATTGCTCAAGTGTTAACGTATTTGTGATATTGCAAAATGCGAGGGCGATGATGGCAACGCCGCCCATGGGTAAGGGCTTTACAATGACGCCAATGATTGTGCAAAGAAAAATAATAAACAGATGCCACGCCTGAATATTAAGCCCTTCAGGTGGGGCAATCTGCCAAAGAGCTGCGCCTAAAAGCATCAAGCCAAGGGAAGGAATAAGCTTTGCACCTTTCCATCTTGATAGAAGATCGGGTATAAAACCGGGTTGTTTAGCAAGGGTTGCGTGGTTCATGATTTCCTCTTTGGGTGTGTTTGTGCACAGAATCGTTCTAGCAGTATTTGGATTTCACTTAAAGTGTTTTGTCACTAGAAAAAAGCTAGGGTGGATAAATGCTATTTTCTTCTTTGTTAAATGTGATACCTAAAATAAAGTTTTTATTTTAGGGGAGTCTTGAATGTCTTGTGTTCCACAAACCTTTCAATCAATGACAACAGAACCAGTTGGGTTATTCCCGTTCATTGATGCTATTAATGATTTAAATGCACAGTCCCAGGAAATTTCTGCACGCGTAAGCGCCCGTGGAGACTTACCTGATACGACGGTTGAGCAGCAACTTGATTTGCTTGAGGAGTTAAAGAAAACACCCATTGGCCAGTCCCTTATTTGCACCCGAGAGCTGACAGCATGGGCAACGGACTGGTGCTCTTACGGACCGTTGTTCAACCAATGCTATGCAAAGCTTTCATCTTTCGAGAAAACTTTTTTAAATCTCCCTATTTGCATCGCAACCCAAGAGCGCTTGGTTATCATGCGACAGCTTCTGCAAGAATCATTGCATAATGACATGAGTGTCTTAAATGTGCCTTGTGGCCTTATGCGTAACTTGGCTGCGCTGGATTATAAAGGCCTAAAAAATATTAGGATTGACGGCCTTGATATTAATCCTCAGACCATCGCGCATGCAAAAGACATGATTAAACTTTACAGACCGAATGTACAGATAAGCCTTAAAGTAGCGGATGCATGGGATATCGATTGTACCGAATGTTATGACCTTATCCTCTGTCATGGCCTTACGATTTACGAACCTGATGATGCGCGTGTGACGGAGCTTTATCGTAAATTTCATCGTGCTTTGAAGTCTGGCGGGAAGCTGATTGTAACAACAATTACACCGCCACCAACTGCCGAAAATCTTGGTGACTGGGATATGACGCACGTTGATTTAGAGATGTTGCTTCTTCAGCGTGTTTTGTTCAAAGATATGATTGGTGCCGGATGGCAAAGTTATCGTACAATTGAATTGACGGAAGAATTGTTAGGAGATGCAGGATTTAAAAATCCCACGGTCCATTCTGACCGCGTCAAGATGTTTCCAACCTTAGTAGCTATAAAAGACTGAATGCAAAACCCTATGAAAATTAATACACCCAAAATTATCATGGATATTGCCCAAGCCATACACAATGCGGGTGGTCGGGCGCTGCTGGTTGGCGGCTGTGTCCGTGACGCACTGATGAACCGTCCGTCCAAGGATTTTGACCTGGAAGTTTATGGTCTGGACTATGAGAGCTTACTGGGGCTACTCAAGCCGTTTGGCCAGACGATTACGGTTGGCAAGGCCTTTGGTGTGATCAAATTCAAAGATCTCGATATTGATATCGCCCTACCGCGGCGTGACAGTAAGGTTGGCCCTGGACACCGCGGATTTGAAGTGACCTATGATCCAAGTCTGACGTTTGAAGAGGCTGCCAGGCGCCGTGATCTAACTATAAACAGTATCGGTTATAACCCCCTGACAGCTGAGATTTTGGATCCCCACAAGGGCACCGATGATATTAAGCAGGGTGTCTTGCGGGCCACAGACCCTAAACACTTTGCGGAAGATCCCCTCCGTGCCTTACGCGTCATGCAGTTTGCAGCACGCTTTAATTTGCAAATAGCGGATGAGCTGAAAGCACTCTGTGCGGGACTTGACCTGTCAGAGCTTTCGCCAGAACGCATCATTGATGAATTTGATAAGCTTTTGCTAAAATCAGATAAGCCTTCGATTGGTTTGAAATTTTTAGAAGATACCGGCCTAATCAAATATTTTCCAGAATTTGAAATAATGATGGGCGTTGAGCAAAACCCGATCCACCATCCTGAGGGCGATGTCTGGGTGCATACGCTGATGGTTATTGATGAAGCTGCGCAGTTGCGTATCGGCGATAAACAGCAAGATCAAATCCTGATGTATGCAGCGCTATCCCATGACTTTGCTAAGCCAAAAACCCAAATGACGAAACCGAATGGCCAGATTGGATTCCCAGGCCATGGGGAGCAAGGAGCCCCCCTTGCAGAAGCTTTTATCGGACGTATTGGTGGTGCAAATACATTAGCTAAAAAAATTGCAGCCTTGGTTCATGATCATCTTGCGCCATACCTTTTTCCAGCTCAAGGTGCGAAAGCTGGCGCTTACCGCAGACTTGTGCGCCGCCTTGATGCAGCGGGCGTCACAGCCCATGATCTTGTGCGTCTGGCCCGCGCCGATATGCTTGGACGTACAACTGAATCTGCTTTACAGCGCCAATGCCCTGGTTTAGATGAATTTATGGCACAAATTAAAGCCCTGGGATTAGAAGAAAAAGCAGAATCTGATATTGTTACAGGTGCGATGCTGATCGCAAAAGGCATTAAGCCCGGCCCTGAAATGGGAAAAATTTTAAAAGCCTGCCGCGACTACCAAGATGATACAGGATGTAAAGATCCTAATAAGATTATAAAATCCATGACAAATACAAAGAAATAAAACCAATCTCAATAAAATAAGCCCTTTTTATACAGCCGCAGAGCTTCAAAAAATTTATCGACACTACATGACAAACAAAATGATTTGCCTTGTTATCTTTTTTTCAAATTTTATGCTATGAATTACTATAGCAATAAGGATTTTTCACTATGCCACAACGCGATAAGTTACAAAAAATATTTTTATCCATACTCTTCTTAAGTGCACTAACTTACGCACAAAACCTTCAGGCAGTTCCCAATAAAAAAGCCCTTCTTAAACACTTTACATTAAGATCAATTGATCAGCAGGCCTATGTACATCCGAAATTCTCACCAATTGACCTTGATACCTATGACCACCTTATTCAAAAGGCAAACCAAGAGCAATGTCTCGTATCACAAATTGAAATAATCATCCGGAAACACTGGGCGCTTTTGCCTCACACTTCAAGCGAAGATGATTTTAAAACAGAAAAATGGAATATTTTCCGGCATGCATCAAAAAGTCTACTATGCACACACTTCCTGCTATCTGTCTGTCCTCCTGAGAATCTAAAATCCAACCATCCTCATTTAATCCTAGATCTAAAAAAATGCGTAAGCACACAAAGCCCCCTCGCCCAAGCCTGCCTAGGCTTAGCTTACGAGCAACAGGTGACCGAACCGCCTTACAATCATGCGTCAGAAGAATGCTACCAAAATGCATCTAATCAAGGATTGGTAGATGCCCAGTATAAGTTGGGACTCTATTACCAAAACAGTGATCCTGAAAAAAGTTTTGTGTACTATCTTGCCGCAGCAAAACAAGGACATGCAGCTGCGCAATACGGTGTTGGTCTTTGCTACCAGCACGGCAATGGGACGGAAAAAGATTTAGAAGAATCTGTTAAATGGTTCTTACGGTCTGCCAAACAAGGCTTTGCCATGGGGCAATATGGGATAGGACTTTGCTGCCAAGAAGGCTGGGGCACCGAACAAGACATGAATCAAGCTTTCCAGTGGTATCTTGAGTCTTCCGAACAAGGCTTTGCCCTTGCCCAATATAATCTTGCGTGTTGCTATCAATACAGCGAAGGAACCGAACAGAATGTCGTGGAAGCATTTAAATGGTTTACCGCAGCTGCAAACCAAGAACACCCTAACGCCCTATACAGACTCGCTTGCTGTTATCAGAACGGCCAGGGAACAGAACAAGATGATGAAATCGCTTTTGAGTACCTACTCGATGCAGCATTACTCGATGTTGCAGATGCACAATATGCACTGGCCATGTGTTACAAACTTGGACGCGGCACCGAACAAGATGATGAAAAAACTTTCCAATGTTTATTCAATATGCAGGACCAACAACATCCAGAAGCGCTCTATGCCCTCGCCATGTGCTTTCTAAACGCAGAAGGCACACAGATAAATGAATCAGAGGCAATCAAATGGATCTTTGCAGCGGCAGAACTGGGCCACGCTGAATCTCAACACCACCTAGCCTGCTGCTATAAAAACGGACAAGGCGTTGAGCAAAGTGATACGCATGCCTTTGAATGGTGTCTGAAGGCTGCTGAGCAAGGAATTCTCACCGCGCAGCACACCGTCGCCCACTGCTACCAGTTTGGTGAGGGAGTTGAAAAGGATGAACGGGAAGCCTACGAATGGTTTTTGGAAGCAGCACAAGAAGAACATGCCCTGTCACAATACCGTGTCGCTTGCTGCTATAAAAGAGGCCAAGGTGTTGAACAAAGCGATGAAAATGCCTTCGAATGGTGCTTGGATGCAGCGAACCAAGGGATTCACTATGCGCAATATACTGTTGGGCAATGTTACCTCAAAGGTGAGGTTGCTGAGCAAAATGATATTGAAGCCTTCGAATGGTTCCTTGCTGCAGCAGAACAAAATCATACAGAAGCGCAATACGCCGTTGCTTTGTGCTACCAAGATGGGACAGGCGTAAAACAAGACTACCAGCAGGCCCATGACTGGCAAGCAAGGGCAAATGAGACAGAGCAAGCACAAAACAAAAAAACGCCGCTTATATTAAACCGCCCTTTGCGTTAGCCCCCCTGCTTATCTTCAAATGACTCTGTATAAAAAACATGAGACCTTAAATGAAAAAACTACTCATTCTTATTCTTATTGGACTTAGCCTAACCGTATACAATGTGCATGCAAATAACACGAAAAAATCTGAAGGGGTGACAGTTGATCAAATAGAGGACCCAAAGCAACGAAATCAAGAA
>CAYGJW010000012.1:0-3335 GCA_964350415.1 uncultured Alphaproteobacteria bacterium | reverse complement strand
CCCCCTCTTTCTAATGAAATTACCGTACGCATTGCACGGTTTCTCTCGCTTGTGGATGCCTATAATTTAGGACTTATCAACATGAGGACAGCGCAAGTTTGCTTAGGCGATGCACCCACACTGCTTAAGTCTTTAAATTATCAGTTTTTTTCAACAATTCAGGCACTGTTTAAGATTACTTTTATGAGCACTCCGGCCGGCGGTCAAAGAATTAAATTTAAAATAAACAAACTGAAACCAAAAATTCTAGATTTTCATATTCGACGTTTGATCGAAGTACTCAGACTTTTGGATGATCATCTCTACTATGGCATCAGTGAAGAGGCTTACCAAAAAGCCATTGCGGGCTTAAGAAAAACAGAACAAAAAATTTGGCAAGCCGGCGCTTTAAATAAGCTTTATCAGAAAAATCTTACCAATACTCATAATTACCATGCTGTCTATATGATCTTAGGACAGATCATTAATCACATCGATGGCAGAAAAAGAAAGTTTAACCTTAACTTATGGCCAAGCAAAAGTCGTACAATCAGTTCTGCTATGGCAGAGCTTCTCTTTCATGTGAATAATATAAATCATGACGATCAACGCAAGTCATCAAGCCAAATGCTGTTAAACCTTTTGGCAAACCGCCCTGAACATCTTACAGCAGCAACAAAAGAACGATTCCGCTCTTTTACAGCTCAGCCCAGGCCAGGGCGTTACCACCCCTATGCCGCCTTTATTGCCTATGCCTTGACGTACCCTGATGAAGAAAGTTTAAAAACTTTAAACAGCTTTATGATCCCCGAGGACATCACTTCAATGAACATGACAAGATACCTCAAACGGACTGAAGCAGATCCTGAACTGCAGACTCTCATCATTCAAGCAGCACAAGGCCGTTATAAAGGATTTATTTATAAAACCTTTATCAAACGTCCAGATGCTGACACAAGAACAATAGCCACAATGCTTAAAGAAGCCAGAGAATCTCACTGCTTATCCATAAAAACACAAGTTTATGCCGCTCACCTATGGCGCCCTGACACAGGCCCTGCTCTGATCAATAAAATCCTTCATGAGGCGCAAGATTTTCCTGAAAGTTTTAAGGCATGGATCTATGCCGCCTACCTTGCGCGCACAGATACGGATCCTCAGGTGGTCGAAAATATACTTCTAGAGGTCGAAGCATTCTATCAAGATCAACAAGCGCAAATTTATGCCGCTTATCTTTGGGGTGTCGATAGTGATGATAGAATTCTTTCTGAGTTATTGAGGGAATTAAGTTATTGGACAATGATCTCTGGCATTCCAACACGTCTTCAAAAAATCTGGGGTTCTGTCTGGAAAATGCCTCGTTTTTAAATCAACATTACTAATTTAATAAAGCAAGACATTTAATATAACCGTAAATTCATTACTCCTATCTCTGTAATAAAAAGTAAAAGCCTCTCCAGAAATGGAGGGGATTTTTGTTTTCTAGCCCCTTGCCCCCTTACGGCAAAACCGATAAAGTCGCATAGATTACTTTGGAGACATATCATGCAACACAACGACGTACAAAAATTTATTGAGGCAGCTTGGGAAGACCGCACAAACCTAGATCAGCACCCCCATGTAGGCGATGCAGTTTCCATTGCTTTAGCTGCAATGGATCGCGGAGAGGTACGCGTTGCTGAAAAGACAGCAAACGGATGGGTCGTCAATCAATGGCTGAAAAAAGCGGTACTACTTTCTTTCCGGCTTAATCCAATGCATACGATTGCTGGCGGTCCTGTTGACCATAAGCTTGGCGAATCACAGTGGTATGACAAAGTGCCTTCTAAGTTTGCAGGCTGGTCTGAGGATCAATTCAAAGAGGCAGGATTCAGGGCCGTCCCCAATTGCACTGTTCGCCACTCGGCACACATTGCGCGCGATGTTGTCTTGATGCCTTCATTTGTGAACCTAGGCGCCTTTGTTGACGAAGGTACCATGGTCGACACTTGGGTGACGATTGGTTCTTGCGCACAAATTGGTAAGCATTGTCATATCTCTGGTGGTGTGGGTATTGGCGGCGTGCTTGAGCCCCTACAAGCTGGGCCTGTTATCATTGAGGACAACTGCTTCATCGGTGCCCGTAGTGAGGTTGCTGAAGGTGTTGTCGTTGAAGAAGGCGCCGTTTTATCCATGGGCGTCTTCCTTGGCGCCTCCACTAAAATCATTGACCGTCAGACCGGCGCCATCCATGTTGGCCGGGTTCCTGCCTATTCCGTCGTTGTCCCTGGCACTCTGCCCGGCAAACCATTACCTGATGGTCAGCCTGGACCCAGCCTTTATTGTGCCGTCATTGTAAAGACCGTTGATGAGCGTACCCGCTCCAAAACGTCCATCAATGAACTCCTCAGGGCCTAATATGACTGCTTCTTTAGCCGACGTTGCCAATGATCCTGTTGCCTTTGCCCAAGCGCTTATGCGCCGACCCAGTATTACGCCTGACGATGGCGGCATTATAGATATGCTGCAGGACCTACTTCAAGATCATGGCTTTGTTTGCCACCGCCTGCCTTTTGGTGAGGGTGATGCCCGGACGGAGAATCTCTACGCACGCTGGGGAACGTCCAAACCCAATCTGTGTTTTGCCGGACACGTTGATGTTGTACCTGTCGGAGATGTGGCAGCATGGACGACAGATCCTTTCGGTGCTGAGATTAAAGACGGCATTTTATATGGTCGCGGCGCTTGCGACATGAAAGCTGCTGTAGCAACTTTTGTGGTTGCAGCTTTAAACGTCATAAAAAACACCTCAACGACACCCGAAAACGACCTTAAAAATACCGGATCCATCAGCTTACTTCTGACCTCTGACGAGGAAGGCCCCGGCACTTACGGAACCCAGCAAGTCATTGAATGGCTGCAGGAAAAAGGCGAAAATATTGACGGCTGCATTGTTGGGGAGCCTACCAACCCAGCGCAGCTGGGGGAGATGATCAAAATTGGCCGTCGCGGCAGCCTGACTGGACACCTAAAAGTGCAAGGAAAACAAGGACATGCAGCGTATCCAGCCCTTGCAGACAATCCTATTCCGAAGCTGGTTAAATTGCTTGATGCATTGGCTGAAACGCCCCTGGATTTTGGAACGGATCACTTCCAACCCTCAAATCTAGAGATCGTTAATATCGAAGTCGGTAATACCGCCACCAACATTATTCCAGCCGCAGCGTCAGCTGTGTTCAACGTGCGTTTTAACACGCAGTTTACCGGTGAATCTTTAGGCGCAAAAATCCGAGAAGAACTTGATTATACAGGACTTTCCTACGATTTACAGCTTACGGAAAGCAGTACCCCGTTCCTCAATGCACCCGGGAAACTGG
>CAYGJW010000011.1:0-19356 GCA_964350415.1 uncultured Alphaproteobacteria bacterium | reverse complement strand
GCTTACGCATTGCCATTGCTTTAATCACTGTTTTCTATTTAATTTGCTATGTCGGCGCTGGTTTTGTCGGATTGGGCCGCCTATTCGAAGAGATTTTCAGAATTGACTACCACACAGGATTGTTCGTTAGTTTTGCGATTATTGCTTGTTATATCCTGCTTGGGGGATTCCTTGCCGTTGCTTGGAACGACATGTTGCAGGCTATTTTCCTGTTTATCGTTATCATTTTAGTTCCTGTTGTTGCCATACAAGAAATGCCTTCCATCAGCAGTCTTTTTACAGACTTGCCAACCAGACAGGGTGGTGTTCTGGCCCCTGTATTTTTAACCCTAAGCTGGGGACTAGGTTATTTTGGCATGCCGCATTTAATGGTTAAGTTTATGTCCATTGATGATGCGAAAAATCTAAGCAAATCAAAGCGCTTGGGTGTTGCCTGGCAAGCGGTCGTTTTAATTGCGGCTATTTTTATTGGTCTGATTGGCTTGAAAATGTTCCCAAATCTAGAAAATCCAGAGCTGGTTTTCGTTTATATTGCAAAGGCGCTTTTCTCACCCACAATCACAACCGTTATTTTATGTGCAATGTTAGCTGCGACAATATCAACCTTAGACGCGCAAATTATCACAGCGTCCTCAACGCTTTCCCATGATCTTAAAATTTTGCATCATAAAAAAGAAAGCCCTTGGGTTGTGCGTGGCTGCGTGCTGTTTATCTGCACCCTGGCCATCATGATTGCCTGGTCAAATAGCGCAGGTATCTACAACATGATTCATTACGCCTGGACAGGGCTTGGGGGCTCTTTTGGCCCACTGGTGCTGTTCCTTGCCTTTGGACGCCGCATCCACCCTCAGTATGCTTTCTATGCGATATGCAGCGGTTTTTTTATTAGCGCCCTTTGGCCTTGGAGCGCAATGCTTAGCAATGCCGTCCCAGCAATGATCCCAGCCTACCTAGCAGGTCTTACACTTCTTGCCATAGGAAGCTTCAAGCGTAAAAACTTGTGATAAATCCTCAAAATTTCGCATGATAAAGCCCTGCAGCTTGTCGGAAACAAGCTTAATTTTTGCATTTACAAACAAAAGAAGGGTCATTTTTATAGCTCTCTCTCTTATAAGAAACGAAATGAGCAGAAATCTAAGGGAGTGAAACATTAAGATTAGGTGTTCCCTTAATTAAGAAGCAAGACGCTACCCATTCAACTGTAACAAAAAGGGCGGCCATGGCCGCCCTTTTTCTATTAAGCAAGATTGCTCAAGCTTTAGTCAGCAGTTGGCTCTCCAATTGAAAAGTACTGCCATATCTTGCGTTTGTTCGGCGTTAAACCGATGAGAAGATATAGTTTTCCAGCTGTTGGGTAAAACTGATGCATCGACCCGGCTTTCATTTTTTCATGTTTTGCTTCCAGTTTATGGTCCGTTGCGTTCAGAATATAATATTCCATTTCAGACAACTCATTCGAAGGAATTGAGAAGTGAACAACAGAACGCTTTGCAAGACGACTGTTGCTTACTTTAAAGCCTGGAACTTTGAAGTCGTCACTGAACTCATCTACATAATCCATATTCATGAATTGTACGCTTTGAACTTTTTCCTGAGTGAATTTTGGCGGCTTATTAAGTGTAAGCACTGGATCACCAAGCAATACATAGTTCGCGTACATCGCCCGGAAACCAGGATCATTGTGGTCGGCTTTTGTTTTCATATAGCTATTATGCGCATCAACAAAAGCATCACCAATACGAAGTTTACCACCTTGATATGCTTTCAAAAAATCAAGGATTAGATCTGGCATATAACTCAGACCATTCATAATCACACGACCTGATTTTTCCTCGGTCTGGTAATCAGAACCTGCCAGCGCTAAACGAGCACTTCCGATATAACCGATTCCTGCACCTTTAGATACTAGAATCGCTTCACCCACTGACTTTTGAATGTCGCGTGCGAAAGGCAAGCGGATCAAATCATAGTCAAATCCAGCATCTAAACATGATGGCGATAATACGAGCGGCAAATGCTTCTTTGCAGGAAGGGCTAGAATGTCATCAACAGTGATTTGTTTGTTATCAGCCATGACGAATCCTTCACCCATACCATGGGAATAGATCCAATGCATTGCTGCATTTTCTTCTTTAAAAGCTTTAAGAAGAACTTCCTTGTTAAACAGATTTCCACTTTCATTATAAAAGTTAATATCATTACCAAACACACCTGCATTTTGCAGCGCCAGATAAGCCATCTCACCCATGTAACTTGTATCAAAGCCGACATTTGATCCCGCATAAATATTATGCTGACTTGGGTCTGTCTTCTGAATATCTTTATAAGCTTTTAGCTTTTCAAGGTATGTTATTGCTTCTGCATCATTATCAACTGAAACCCGTCCAACAGCCCATTTATAATTTGTTGTATAGTCAACAGCACCATAATACAAATCTGTAGCAATCCAAGCCGTGTACTCTTTAATATTCTCAGGAGCTTTTAGGTCATGCTCATAATCAACGTACATGTAATAACTTGGGGGAACCAAACCGGCATCACCAAGAATCATAACGGAATCGATCTTATTTTTCTTTGCCATATCCCTTAGATAATCTGTGATTTTAAGGGCAAGCTCATACTTATAATTTTGAATCGCATTCAGTTTTGGGCGCGTATTTTCCCAACCATCAGCCGTTGGCTTGAGATCAGAGCTGCGGCCTTTATTTCCGATGCTATCAACAGAAACAAGAATAGACTGAACGCTTTCATAATCCTTATGGAATTTTTGAAAGGCTTCAGCCGATTTTTTCATGCTGTCAGCGTATAAAATGACATTGACGTGTGTGCTTGGGTCAGCATCTAGCTTGACTAAGTTTTGATTACCCCACCATGGTAGTGCAAAAAAACTAACCAGAAAAACTAGACATAGGGCGCCAAACCCTAGTTTTTTATTCAGCTTCATGTGAACGCTCCCTCCCGAGAATTTTTTGTTATGCTTTAATCTTAACCAAATTAAATCAAACTGAACAGTTTTAAGTTAAAAGTATTTTTTATAAAGTAGAAACTGCCTGATCAATGCGCAAGAGTGCTTTTTCAATAAGCTCCAATGACGTTGCATAGGAAAGCCGAACAAACCCGGGCGCGCCAAAAGCTGAGCCTGGAACGACGGCAACCATCGCTTTTTCCAATAAAAACTTCGTCACTTCTAGGTCATCTGCAAAAGGGGCTGATTTTTCTGGGGTTTGCCTAATCAGTGAGGACACGTTAACAAAGATATAAAACGCCCCCTCAGGACTCAGACATGAAAGCCCTTCAATAGCGTTGATGCCTTTAACAATCACATCCCGACGATGCTGAAAATCAGCCGTTCTTTCTTGCAAAAAGCGCTGATCTCCATCAAGCGCTGCGATGGCGGCGGCTTGCGCAATTGAGCAAGGGTTCGATGTTGATTGCGACTGAATCTTTGTCATTGCCTTAATGATTTCTTTGGGGCCGCCGGCATAACCAATGCGCCAACCCGTCATGGCATAGGCCTTTGATACACCGTTAATCGTCAACACTCTGGATTTAAGTTTTGGCACCACATGAGCTAATGTATTAAAGGTAAGCCCATCATATAAGATGTGCTCATAAATATCATCACTTAGGACATAAACCTGCGGGTATTTCAATAAAACTTCACCCAATGCTTTAAGCTCTGTTTCTGTATAAGCAGAACCAGTTGGATTGCCTGGGGAGTTCAGGACAAGCCACTTGGTTTTTGGGGTGATCGCAGCATCTAATTGTGCTGGAGTTAATTTAAAGCCCTGTCCTTCTGAGGTTGGAACAATAACGGATTCGCCGCCTGCCAAAGTCACCATATCGGGGTAGGACACCCAGTAGGGTGCGGGAATAATAACTTCGTCACCAGGATTTAGCGTTGCCATTAAGGCATTGTAGAGAATATGCTTTGCGCCAACACTGGAGATAATCTCATCAAGCTCGTACTTAAGGCCATTTTCCCTGGCAAACTTGCGAGCAATCGCCTCACGCAAGGCAACAGAGCCCCCAACCGCTGTGTACTTTGTTGCACCATCCCAAATGGCATTGACGGCAGCTTGCTTAACAAACGTTGGGGTGTCGAAATCAGGCTCCCCGGCGCTGAGACTTATAACATCTTGCCCTTGCCGGATAAGTTCGCGCGCCTTTTCGCTGATGGCAAGCGTTGGAGAAGGCTTAATTTGACTAAGGCGGCTGGTAATTAAAGACATGAGGCTAACTTTCACAAAACAAGGTTATACTAAGGCTATACCGGGGATATTTTGGACTATTCGGCTGGAATGATATATAACCATCTCATGAGTAAAAGTATATTCAAAATTCATTCGCCTTTCAAACCTGCAGGTGATCAGCCAACTGCGATTGCAGAACTGACACGCGGCATTCAGCAAGGGGAAAAAGATCAGGTTCTACTCGGGGTTACAGGATCCGGTAAAACCTTTACCATTGCACACACAATTCAGAATGTGCAAAAGCCGACGCTGCTACTTGCGCATAATAAAACGTTGGCAGCGCAACTTTACAACGAGATGAAAACATTTTTCCCGGATAATGCTGTGGAATATTTTGTTTCGTATTATGATTACTATCAGCCCGAAGCCTACGTTGCACGTACAGATACCTTCATTGAAAAAGAAGCAACTATTAACGAACAAATCGACCGCATGCGCCACAGTGCTACCAGGGCTTTGCTAGAGCGTCGAGATGTCATCATCGTCGCAAGTATTTCCTGTATTTACGGTATTGGTGGCGTTGAAACCTACGCACAAATGACGATCCCGCTGAAAAAAGATGGGAACATCAACCAACAAACACTGCTAAAGCAACTGACTGAACTACAGTACAAGCGCAACGACACCGTACTTACCCGGGGTACGTTTCGGGTCCGCGGTGATATTATTGATGTCTTTCCCGCCCACCTTGATGATCGGGCTTGGCGCGTTTCCTTATTTGGGAATACCATCGAAACCATTAATGAATTTGACCCGCTGACAGGCAAAAAACATGCAGCTTTAGATGCCGTTACCATTTATCCGAACAGCCACTATGTGACGCCCAAGCCAACGGTTGACCAAGCCATTTACGGCATTAAGGACGAACTTAAAGAACGCGTCAAAGAACTTAATGATCAAGGGAAGTTAGTGGAATCCCAGCGCATCAATCAGCGTACAACCTATGATCTGGAAATGCTAGCCGCCACCGGCATGTGCCAAGGGATTGAGAACTATTCCCGTTACTTAACCGGCCGTGCACCGGGCTCCCCGCCGCCGACACTGTTTGAGTATCTATCCGATGATGCTTTATTGGTTATCGATGAAAGCCACGCAACTGTGCCGCAGATTCGTGCCATGTACCGGGGGGATGCTGCGCGTAAGACCGTGCTTTCTGAGCATGGTTTCAGGCTGCCATCTTGTAAAGATAATCGCCCACTTAAATTTGAAGAATGGTACGATTTAAGACCACAAACGATTTATGTTTCTGCCACCCCCAGCCCCTGGGAGCTTGAGCAAACAGATGGTGTATTTGCTGAACAAGTTGTGCGACCCACCGGGCTACTCGATCCAATTTTGGATATTCGTCCGACGGAAACTCAGGTCGATGATCTAATTGCAGAATGTAAAGATCGTGCTGCTAAAAGTGAACGCGTGCTGGTGACAACATTGACCAAAAAGCTTGCAGAGGCTTTAACTGAGTACCTGAATGAGTCCGGCGTCAAAACCCAATATATGCATTCGGATATTGATACCCTAGAACGTACAGAGATCATTCGCGGCCTAAGAGACGGCACCTTTGATGTGCTGGTCGGAATCAATTTGCTGCGTGAAGGTCTGGATATTCCAGAATGCTCATTGGTCGCAATTCTGGATGCCGATAAGGAAGGCTTCTTACGTTCACGCATGTCACTGATTCAAACGGTTGGGCGGGCTGCCCGAAATGTGAATGGTCGGGCAATTCTGTATGCTGATCGGATTACTGCGTCGATCCAAGCAACCATCGACGAGACAACATGGCGCCGGGAAAAACAAGAAGCTCATAATAAAGAGCACAATATCACCCCGACTTCGGTACATAAAAAGATCTTTGGATCTATGCACGATGTTCTACAAGGTGCCGACATTCCTTCTGAAAATGAGCTTCCCCATGATCATAAGTCCATTCAAAAGCGCATCAAAGAGCGCGAGAAAGAAATGATCAAAGCCGCAGAAAATCTTGAATTTGAGCAAGCTGCTAAAATCCGAGATGAAATCAAAAAACTTGAAGCAATTGATTTAGCCTTATAAAAAACGACGAACACAACATTATGTCTCAAAAAATTACATTTATACTTTTCATTTTAATCACTTCTGCTCTTACTGTCGTCTTTACGCTGCATCCTGAAATTGATCTGTATATATCGGACCTGTTTTTCAAAGAAGTCGGCCGGTTTTATATGCGCAAACAAACGTTCTACCTTGGTATGTACCGCGGTGTCCTGCTGATTGATGTACTGCTGGGGCTATGGCTTATTATTGGCACGCTATACAGTTATGCCCACGACAAGCCTTTCATGGGGCTTCGGCGCAAGCACATGCTGTTTCTGCTGTTTGCCATGCTGATTGGCCCTGTAGCTTTTGTAAACGCAGGCCTTAAAGAACACTGGGGTCGGGCACGCCCCATGGATGTGACGCAGTTTGGCGGCAAGAAACAGTTCACGCCTGCCCTACAGCCTGCGGATCAATGCTCACGAAATTGCTCCTTTGTTTCTGGGCATCCCGCCACCGGCTATTATGTTGTGTCGTTTGCCTTGCTTAGCCGCGGGGCCCCGCGTATATTCCTAACCTTCATGGCTATTTTTCTGGGATTGCTTATTGGTGGTGGGCGTGTCGTTCAGGGAGCGCACTTTACCAGTGACGTCCTGTTTTCAGGGGTGGTCACCATGGGCAGCATCTGGCTGCTACATTATTTGATGTACACCCGCAGATGGTACGAAAAAATTGCCACCTCTAAGCGACTTACCCAGAAACAGAATTTATGGTGGCTGGGTGTCTCGGTTATTTCTGTGCTCGCAGCAATCTCTTACTTTTTTCTTGATCAGCATGTGGCGCAAGATCTTTACCCAATAAAACTGAGCCACAATCCTGTTGTTAAGGCGTTCTCTCAGTTTGGACTGGCTACAGGCTGGCTCGTAGGGTCTGGATTAGCGGCTCTGATTTTCTGGTGGCGGGCAAAGAAATTGAAGACCTTATCTCTCAAACGTCTTGCCCAGCGCTGTTTCTATTTCTTTTGCACGGTTGCCGCTTCTGGTATTTTTATCGATGTTATCAAAATCATTTTGGGGCGCCCACGCCCACGCCAATTTATCAAACATGACTTTTATGGCTTTGATTTTTTTAAATTGCAGGCTGAGTGGTGGTCGTTTCCTTCCGGCCATGCCGGCACCATTTTTGCGGTGGCGACAGCTTTAAGTATTTTACTGCCGCGCTACCGGGTTTTTTACTGGATTTTTGCACTGGGTGTTGCATCAACGCGCATCCTTATGTATGAACATTACATCAGTGATGTACTTGTTGGCGGCTTCACAGGAATCGCCCTTACGCTTTTTATTACTCAACTCTTCAGACGCAGAGGCATTCAATTATGACCACTCAACATAGTAAAGTTCTTATTATCGGCTCAGGTCCTGCAGGTTATACGGCAGCCATTTACGCGGCGCGTGCTAACTTAAAACCAACGATGGTCAGCGGTTTCCAAGAAGGCGGCCAGCTGATGATCACCACGGATGTTGAGAATTATCCCGGCTTTGCCGATGCAGTTCAAGGTCCATGGTTGATGGAGCAAATGAAGGCTCAGGCTGCAAACGTCGGCACCAACATTATCCAAGATCAAATCAAAGAAGTGAATCTTTCTGTTCGTCCCTTTATTGCTGTTGGGGAAAGCGGCACAACGTACACTTCTGATACGCTGGTTATTGCGACAGGTGCACAAGCACGCTGGTTAGGTCTTGAGTCTGAAAAGCAATACCAAGGTTTTGGGGTTTCTGCTTGCGCTACCTGTGATGGTTTCTTTTTCCGCAATCAAAAGGTTGCAGTGATTGGCGGCGGGAATACTGCTGTTGAAGAAGCTTTGTTCCTAACCAACCATGCCTCACACGTTACACTTATTCATCGTCGTGATACGCTTCGAGCTGAAAAAGTCCTGCAAGATCGTTTGCTGAATCATCCAAAGGTTTCAGTTATTTGGGATAGCGTTGTTGAAGAGTTTAAAGGCGAAGAAAATCCAACGACTTTGAAAGCTTTGGCGCTTAAAAATATTAAGTCAGGTGAGATCAGCACATTGGAAGTTGATGGCGCTTTTGTCGCTATTGGCCATGATCCAGCCACTAAGCTGTTCAAAGACAAGCTCGACATGGATGATGAAGGCTATATCACCGTTGCAGCCAACAGCACAGCCACCAGCATTCCAGGTGTCTTTGCTGCAGGCGACGTTGCTGATAAAGTGTTCCGTCAAGCGGTCACAGCTGCAGGCCTTGGTTGTATGAGCGCGCTGGAAGCTGAAAAGTATTTAGCAGCCCTGGAAGGCACCGCAATCGCTTCTTAATTGCGCTTTAGGTAATGGAACGGGGCTGATGGCTTTAAAAGACAGAAAAAGAGTTTTGTTTTCATGTAAAGCCCTCTTCGTTGTGTTTTTTGTACTTTCTCAAGCCTCCCAAGCTTATGCAAACTTTGAAGAACTGATGATAGCAACAGAAGGTATGAAGCAGCGAGGTAAGGCTGATACCTATGCGGAGCATATAGCGCAAAGTTCTACAGATTTGAACACAGCCAGCCGAGCCGTAACAGCTGTCACCTCTTTTGTTGATGGCAATAGAGCGATTGTCTACACAGCTTATGTGAAGCGACAAGATGCCGACGAATCTGTCATTCTAAAGATTTTGAAAATCACTGCCAGTTTTGAGCATGAATGGGACAAAGAGACTGTTTATACCGCTTATATGAAGCGGGAAGATGCCAATGAAGAGCTGATTGCTGGTATATTAGAAATCGCAGCGACTTTTCACGAATGGAATAACGCTAATGTCTATGAAGCTTATATCACCTGCCAAACAATTGATGAGCAAGAATTAATCCGTATTCTAGAAATTGCCTTACATTATGCAGCGCTCGAATATGCCTTAAAAGTTTACACGCCTTATATCAGTCATAAGAATGCACAGCAAAAATATATCCACCAAATCATTGATACGCTTATGGATTCGTATGTCGCAAATTACTCTATTTTCAAACTCTATTTAACGAGCCAACATACGACTAAAGAGCACATTGAGTCACTTCTAAGCGATATCTCAAGCTTTAGAAATACCATAAAACCTGGAAAAGTTGTGTTTTATCTAGCTTTTTTAGCGACACGCTGGCTTGATGAAAAACCAAGTAATGTTATTTACTCTGTTCAAGAGCCTGAGATTTTAAAAGCGTTAAAACAGCAACCAGCTGAACTGAAACGCCTTGACGAATACCGTGATAAGTATATTCGTATTCCTAAAGATCAAAATAATTTTTGGCGCATTTATATTATCTATACAGGGCATGGTTCTTACTTTGACCTTAAGAGGGCATCAAAAAAATAAAGCCTCTAAGTTTGTGCGCTATCTCGCAACCATTTTAACCATGGCTCCCAGACTTCCTTCTGAGCTTTGGAGCTGACCATCAAACCCAGGTGTCCGGTGTTGGCTTCAAACCACTGGGCGCCTGGGATTGTATCTGCCAGCGGCTTTGAGGAGGCTGGCGGCACCAGGTGATCCTTCATTGCGGCCATGACCATCGTTGGTAATTTAATCGCTTCTGGGGTGACGGGCTGTTCCGCCAAGGCCCACAAACCTTGCATGGGCTTATTGTCCGTGTACCAGTCTTCAAAGCTGGTTTTTGCAACCTGTTTTGCTAAGGCAACACCATTATTAATCCAAGTTTCAACAGCTGCAAACAGCGCATCTTCTTCTGCATTCTCAGTTTTCTCAGCCAGCGCCATGTATTTATTCATTCCCCACTCAGGCTTTTGTAGGAAGAACATAAACTGCAACATTTGTGGCGGCAAAGTGGGCATTTTCTCAAGCCATAACTTTAGCACAGGACCAAACTGTTGAATTTGCTTTTTAAAGGGGCTTTGGTGAAAATCCCAAGGCGTTGCCATTAGGGTCAGACCTTGCAGATTTTTCTGATGCTTCTGTGCAAAAGGCAGCGATAAGGTGCCGCCCATACAGTAAGCGAGCAGGTGTGGTTTTTTGCCGCTTGCTTCAAGAATCTTATTTAAGGCAGGTTCTAAACAGCCAAAACTGTAATTTTCGATTTCATACAACTGCTCTTGTTGCCCGGGCTCTCCCCAATCTAGAATATAAGGATGTAAACCTTGGGACTTTAAAAAACTGACGAAGCTGCGCTGGGGCATCAGGTCAAAAACCTGGGCGCGATTAACCAGAGAAGGCACAAGCAAAATAGGAAGATTCAAAGCTTTTCCTGTTCCCTTGCCGCAATCCAGCAACCGCACATTGCCCAAACGCCAAACTTCATCGTAGCAATCCAATGAGGCTTGTGCCGAAAATGTCTGGGCTTTTTTAATGCCAGCCAAAAAAGACTCAACTTGCTTCTGCGAGTGCTTCAGTGCCGCATCCATGACCTTCGTCATTTGCGGGAATGCTGGCGGCTCGGAGTTGTCTGAGCTCTTCTTCGAGTCTTTGGATGCGGCGCCAAAGTTGTTCTTCACGCCCTGGGTTACCATCCATGGGAACATTACCATCCCCAGGTGCGCCATCAGGGGCTGCGGCATCAGATTCGGTTGATTCTGATTTATTTGGCCCTGATTTATTTGACCAAGGGAATCCAAAAGCTCCTGCATCAAACTCGTGCACTTTGGATCCAAACTGTTGGACAAAGTTTCCAGCTGACTCTGCCATGCGCTGCTGAAATTCTGCCATTTGTTCATTCAGATCCCCTGTTGCTTTGTTTGCGTTATAAAGCTCTTTCATCTGTCCCAAAGCTTCCCACAAAACTGGTTGCGATAGGCTTTCCACATACAGTTTCTGCAGCATCCTCACCCACTCTTGAGCAAGTTGCTCAGTGGTTTCATTCATTTGTTCATTTTTATTCATCCTCTTATGCTACATCTGGTCACCCTAAACACAAGAAATATATCACGATGGCGCTTGAATTATGCGGCTTCCTCACCTAATTATGAGTAAGAACTTATAAACTAAGGGCACAGATATGGGATACACCATTGCAGTCGTTGGCGCGACAGGTAGCGTCGGAAAAGAGATGCTTTCAATTCTATCGGAACGCGAGTTTCCAGCTGACAAAGTTCATGCCCTTGCATCAAGCAGTTCAATTGGCCGGGAAGTTTCCTTCGGCGAAGAAAAAACACTTTTTGCCGAAAACCTTGAAGGCTTTAACTTCTCAACCGTTGATATCGCGCTTTTTGCATGCGGTGGTGATGTTGCTAAAAAATATGCACCCATTGCAGCGAAACAAGGCTGTATTGTTATTGATAACAGCTCACATTTTCGCATGGATCCAGATGTACCTTTGGTAATTCCTGAAGTAAACCCTGAAGCGTTGGAAAGTTTCCGCGCTAAAAATATCATTGCCAACCCAAACTGTTCGACAATTCAAATGCTGGTTGCCTTAAAACCCTTGCATGATAGGGCCATCATTAACCGTATTTCGGTCTCAACCTATCAGTCTGTTTCAGGTGCAGGTCAGGGCCCTATGGATGAGCTTTTCAACCAGTCTCGCGGCATGTTTGCCAATAACTTAGAAGAGCCTAAACACTTCACAAAGCGCATTTCTTTCAATGTTATTCCGCATATCGATACATTTATGGAAGATGGCGCGACCCGCGAAGAATGGAAGATGGCGGTTGAGACGCAAAAGATTTTGGACCCAGCCATTAAGCTGCATGCAACCTGTGTCCGCGTTCCCGTGTTTATTGGCCATAGTGAAGCCATTAACTTAGAGCTTGATATGCCACTATCTGCAGAAGAAGCGACAGAGCTTTTGAAAGATGCACCTGGCATCAGTGTTGTTGATCACCGGAAAGATGGCGGCTATGTTACGCCAATTGAATGTGCAGGAGATGATCTGGTTTTTGTCAGCCGTATCCGAAATGATCCAACGACAGAAAATGGCTTAAGCTTGTGGGTTGTGTCTGATAACCTGCGCAAAGGTGCAGCGCTTAATGCCATACAAATTGCAGAAACACTGATTAAAGATCACCTTGAAAAGTAGAGTAAAATTCAATGACACACGATCAAACAGAACAAGAAAATAACACTGCAGCTGCTGCAGAAGCGACTGAACAGCCTGAGCAAGCACAAGCAGAACAAGAACAATCCACTGTAGATCCAATCGACGTTCTAACCAAAGAGCGAGACGCCCTGAAGGATCAGCTTATGCGGATGGCAGCTGAGAATGAAAATATTCGCAAGCGTATGGAGCGTGAAAAGCAAGAAGCGCATAAGTATGCCACCACCAGCTTTGCCCGTGATCTATTGGCTGTTGTCGATAATTTCAAGCGTGCAATGGCCGCGTTGGATGACGGTACAGCAGAAGATTCTTCAAGCACAGGAACGCTGATTGAAGGCATTAAGCTGACGCACAACGAACTTCTAAGTGTTCTTAAGCGTCACGGCATCAAAGAAATTGAATCAGATAATCAAAAATTTGACCCGAATCTTCATCAAGCGATGATCGAAATTGAAGTTGAAGGCGTTGAGGCTGGCACAATTGTTGAGACTTATCAAGCTGGTTATCATCTCAATGACCGTCTACTAAGGCCTGCAATGGTTAGCGTTGCTAAGTAAAAGAGCCAACATTCGTTATTGGTTGAGGTGCAGTGGTTGCCTTGCTGTTCTTGTGTTATTGCGTTGGCCTTTGCTTTGCGCTATGATCTGGCATTTAGTGGTGAGCGAACTGTAGGAGGTTTTTTATGAGTGATCTAATTCAAGAAGTGGACGAAGATATTCGCCGCGAGAATTTGAAGCGTGTATGGAACCAATATGGTTCTTACATTATAGCACTTGTTGTTGTCGTTGTTATTGGTGTTGGTGCAACCAAATGGTGGCAGTATAATAAGATGGCATCGCAAGAAAAAGACGGTGCTGCTTTTGTTTTGGCCCAAGAACTGATCGATGAAGGCCAGGCAGAGAATGCATTGCAAAAGCTTGGATCCCTTGCAAAAGAGGGTTCTGAAGGGTACAAGACACTCGCAAAATTTAAGGAAGCCCAAGTTATATCTCAAACAGATAAAGCGAAGGCGCTTGAGTTGTATCAAGCTTACTCAGCAGATGCAGGTATTGAGCAGATTTACCAAGATCTTGCGCTTTATTATGCTGCACATATGCAGTTTTCAGATAAAGATAATAAAGAATTCTCTCCGGAGTTTAAGCGTTTGCTAGAAGCTTCTAATCCATGGCGTTTACTTGCTATTGAACTAGACGCTTTGCGTTTAATTCGTGTTGGAGATAAAAAGCAAGCTGCGATGAACCTAAGGCTTATTATAGAAGACTCAAAGTCACCTAAAGGGCTTAAAGAACGTTCTGATAAGTTATTGTCGACGCTTGGTAAAATTGATGCGTAATTAAGTTACGTATATATTGGATAGTTTGATGAAATTTAAATATTTTACAGCACTCTTTTTAGTGCCGCTACTTTTGACTGGTTGTTTTGAGGCAAAACAAGAAATCCTACCTGGTAAGCGTGTGCAGATTCTTGACCGGAATAAAGTGGATGTTAAAGAGCAGCATAAGAACCAAAAGGTTAAGCTGCAGGCTGCTCATAAAAATAATTTTTGGAAAACCATAGGGAAGAACCCAAGTCATGATCAAGAGCACCTTGCTTTTGTAGGCTTTAAAAAGCAGCTGTGGAGGGTGCGGATTGGCCAAGGATCTGCCCGGGATGCAGAACTGTTAACGCAGCCAATTATTCTGGATGGTTTGATTTATACACTGGACGCTCATGCGCTTTTGCAGGCTCGTAAGTTGGAAGATGGAAAACTTGTTTGGCAGAAATCATTAAAGCCAAAAGGTGAGGGAGCTGGTTTTGCTCACGGGGGTTTAACCTTTTTTAAAGGTAAAATTTTTGTCGCTACTGGTTTTTCTCAAGTGCATTGTCTGAGTAAAAGTAATGGCGAGTCTTTCTGGATGAAGCAGCTTTCTGCTCCTGTACGTGCGGCGCCTGTGTGCACGGATAATGTATATGTTTTAACAAATGATAATACGTTGCATGCCTTAAGCCCGGATACGGGTGAGCATAATTGGCAGCACAGAGGTGTGTCTGAGCCAATGAATATGTTGCGTGGTGCGGCTCCTGGGGTGAGTGGCGACGGTTTTGTGCTGGCGGGTCACAGTTCAGGTGAAATTGTTTCGGTACGCGGGAATAGTGGTGATCTGCTTTGGAGTGATAGTTTAGCGCAAGCTAAAACAGCAAGTTCTGTTTACAAAGTACCTTCAATTCGTGATGCCATTGTGGTCAAAGGTAATTATGCTTATGCAGCCTCACATAGTGGGCGTATGGCTTGCTTTGATGTGCCCTCTGGAATGATTGTTTGGGAAGATACTTCGGACGGAAATTCAGGGCCAACAGTTGTTGGTTCATATCTTTATGTCGTTGATCAGCAAAAGCGCTTGAATTGCTTTAACCGCCAAAGCGGTAAGCTTTTCTGGACAGTGGCTTTGCAAAAATTTGAGAATGAAAAAAAGAAAGAAGATCCTGTTTTATGGACGACACCTTTGGTCGCTGGTAATCAAGTGATTCTTGGTAACTCTTTGAAGCAGCTTGTGGTTTATTCTGCCGAGAGCGGTGAAAAGATTCATTCAATAAAGTTGTCTGCGCCTTTAAAGATTACCCCCATCGTTGCGCATGGCAAAGTTTTTGTTTTAACAGATAATGGACAGCTGAGCGCTTGGGGCGCATAGGCTTACTTAAGAAATTTATTTATGACTTCTAATACACGAACGGTTGCCATTGTTGGTCGGCCGAATGTTGGTAAATCGACACTTTTTAACCGGCTTGTTGGCCGCAGATCTTCGCTTGTGCATGATTTGCCAGGTGTAACCCGAGACTGGAAAGAAGGCAGCTTTGATCTGGGTGCTTATAAAATTAAGCTGATTGATACGGCTGGGCTTGAACAAGCCCGGGCTGAAGAGCTTGAAGGCCGCATGTTTGCTCAAACACAGCGCGTTGTTGAAAATGCAGACGTTGTTATGGTTATTGTTGACGGTCAAACAGGGATTGTGTCTCAGGACATTGTTTTTGCCAATTGGTTGCGCAAAATTAAGATCAACCCTTTGCTCGTTGTCAATAAAACTGAATCCCGTGCAGGTGAAGCCTATGCAGCGGACTTCTATTCGTTAGGATTCGGCGAGCCGATTCATGTGGCTGCAGAACACGGCTTAGGTATTGGTGAAGTTTATCAGGTTTTGGCTGAAGAACTGAATAAAAAGCATCCAATTCAAGAGCATACTGAAGAGATTGAGCCGGAAGAAGACCGCCCGATTAAATTAAGCTTCTTGGGGCGTCCGAACGTTGGTAAGTCCACACTGATCAATGCGTTGATTGGTGAAGACCGTTTGCTTACAGGTCCTGAGGCCGGTATTACGCGCGATACAATTGAGGTTCCTTTTGAATTTGAAGGGCATCAATTTGAGTTGGTTGATACAGCAGGCCTTAGAAAAAAAGCAAAGATCCATCAAAGGCTTGAAAAACTTTCTGTTTCGCAAACCATCAGTGCCCTTCAGTATACAGAAATTGTTGTGATGGTGATGGATGCACGACAGCCCCTTGATAAACAAGATATGACGGTCTTGCAGCGAATTGAAAACGAAGGTCGGGCTGTTGTGATTGCTTTAAATAAGTGGGATCTTGTCAGCGAGAAATCGAAATGGATTCAGGCGTTTAAGTTTGAAATGGATCGGATCTTTACGGATCTTAGGGGCGTGCGCTTTGTCCCAGTTTCTGCCAAGCATGAACAAAATCTTGATAAGTTGATGCAGACTGTTGTGGGTGCTTACAAGGTTTGGAATAAGCGTTTGCCAACGGCGAAGCTGAATGAGTGGTTGGCTCAAAAGCTTGAAGCACATCCGCTTCCGCTTATACATGGACGCCGCTTGACGATTAAATATATGACGCAGGTGAAGGCGCGTCCGCCAACCTTTGCGTTTTTTACGACGAGACCAGAGCACCTTCCGGAAGATTACGTTCGTTATCTTAAGAACGGATTGCGCGTTGATTTTGATATGCCTGGTGTACCGATTCGTTTTGTTTTAAGAAAGCGTAAAAATCCTTATCAAGATAAATAATACGTTAATTTGGTGCAGTCTAATTGACATAGATTTTTTTATGTGTTATGGTTAATAATGTTATTCAAAAAATGTCACTAAGGAGTATTATATGCATTTTTTAAAATTGTTTTTTGTTGTTATCTTTGTCTCGTTGGGAGCGCAAGGTCTTAAGGCAGAGTATGGTAATGCCGGAGCTCTCGTGTTTTCAACTGCCCCTCATGGCGGTATTGATTACGGCAGATATGGAAAAATAAAAGCAGGAGAACCTATTGTCTTGTTAGGAATTGAGAAAGTTAAGGGTGAGTATGTATGGACCGACTTTGGTGGCCAAATTGATCCAATTTCGGAGGGCGTAGCTGAACCTGCTCGTGAAGGTGCTTTACGTGAAGTAAAGGAAGAAGCGCCTGGGATTGAAATACCTCTAGGTAATTTTCATAATGTGAAAAGCGTTGTTCGTAAGAATGGTAAGATTTTTACCCCAGGTTTTAATAGAGATGTCTATCGGCCGAGTTACCAGATGTTCTTTACTTTTTCTAACTACATATCAGCAGAGAAAATTGAAAAAAATGCGGAGAAATTACGCCTTCAAGGTAAGCATGGTCATGTAGAGAAATTTGGTTGGATGTGGGTGCCTTTACGGGAGATGTTGAGTGCTTTTGGTGTCGTAACAAGGAAGTTGACAACGACGTTGTTTCAAAATCACACACTTCATTTTGTTCGGCCTCATAATAGTGCTTTTTACAAGACTAAATGGGCTCAACGCCTAAAGGTTAATACTGCATATAAATTCCGGAATGTGTTTTATGGAGGGTTTCTTCAAGTCCTTAATAACGAATCTGGTAAGAAAGAATTGGCCAAACCGTTCCTTCGTTTAATGACGCTGGTAATGTCTCAGTTTAAATATAAAAAAGTAGGCTGGAACTCAGATCCTGTCGTTATTACTGATAAAACGATGCATGTTATGCTTTCTTTTACAGACAATGCAAAATTAGAGGCAAAAAAATATGTTAGCGGTGTTGCGAGCGCTGATAAATTTGTAAAGCGCTATCATGTGACAATTGCTGGGATTCCTAATGTTGCTAAACAAGATATAAAAGCTCTTCGTAAGTATTTGAATGAGCAATTGAATGATCCCGCATTTGACGTTGATCATGTAAATTTTCAACCAAGTCGTGTAAGTCGTTACCTTGTAAATCGTCGTTGGAAAAAAGCACCGATTGTTATGCTGCCCGCTAATCCTAATGATTTTGTATCTTTGAATAAACAGTTGATAGTTGTGTTGTCAAAGTTCGAGGCACCATCGGGTAGGGTATATACTTTGAGTTCTGATACTCATGCTGATAATTACGTGCCGCATTATACAATTATAGATAGGGCAAAGATAGAAGCGTTAGGGCTATCTCGCAGCACAATCATTGGAACCATAAAGCAAAATATGTCTTCTTCTGGAGGAGGAAATCCAAGCTATGATCTTGAATGGAGTGTGAATTAAGTCGCTTTTTAAGGAGGTAGTTGTAGGTAAGATGTTTTAATTGTCTATTAAATTGATTCTAATTATCTATTAAATTGATTCTAATTATTTTATCGTATCATGCCTTTATTTGCTAGAATGATGAATAGAGTTATTTCTATTCTAGTGATGGAGGCCATGATGCGTTTTTCCTTAGCTTTAATTTCTTTTTTACTGAGCTCTGGCCTTGCTGATAAGGCTTTGGCCGATGATCATGGCGCCGCAGGCGCTTTTATTTTGTCTGCATCCCCTGAAGGCGGTATCGATTATGGTAAGTATGGAAAGATTCAGGAAGGTGAGCCGATCATTCTTCTAGGGCTTGAGTGGGATAGAACGTTAGAAACCTATATTTGGTCAGGTTTTGACGGAAATATAGAGTTGATAGAAGGTGGTATCGCAGAGCCTGCCCGTGAAGCGGCTTGGCGGACAGTAAAGAAACAGCTTCCAAGTTATGATGTCCCTTTAGGAAAATTTCATAACAGTAAAAGCGCTGTTTCCTCTGTAGATAGGACTTATATACCACAGCGGAATATTGATCCTAAGGATGCAAAGTCTCAAAGATTTGCAATTTTAGTGCCTTACCAGTCTGTTAAAGAAATCGAGCTCAGTTATGAGAGTCAAAGGCTTCGAGCACCATATCCTTTTGTTGGGAAATGCGGATGGATGTGGGTTCCTTTGGCCGATTTTATTGGGGCCCTCGGTAATGTATCACTTCCTAGAACAACAACTTTATTTTCTGGTGACCATTTGTGTTATGTCAGATCAAGTGGGATTCCTGTTTATAAACATGATTTAGCACGAGCTATTCCTAATAATGAATATATGCGGATGCGTACAGCCTTGCATGGGAATATTTTGAACCTTAAGGCGAAGCAGCATGAAAGACATCTTTTAGAGCAGGCTTATGAAAGACTGAAGCGGGGGAAAACACATTGGTCATCGGATCCTGTGGTTTTACAAGAAGGACTTGAGACGCTTTATCTAGTGCTGGGTTTTGATAACGTTTCAAAAGATCAGGCTGTATCTATTATTGCCGGGATAAAAGGAGCTGAACAATTTATAGATGATTACCATGTGACGATTGCATCGATCAATAATTTGACATCGGATGAATGTCGTCAGCTGAAAACGTACCTTAATGGGCACTTGCAGGATTCAGATTTGAAGCTTTTTGAGGTTTCTTTCACCCCTGCTGATGTTGATCGCTATATGGTTAATCGCTGGTGGAAGAAAGGTACAATTGTTGTTTTTCCAGAAAACCCAGAACCATTTGAGCTGCTTAATTTAACAATAAAACAGCTGTTAAAAGAGTATAAGCCAGAGTCAGGGCGGCGCTATAAGCTAAGCTCTGATACGCATCCAGATAACTTTGCACCGCACTATACGCTTTTATATCGTGAGACAGATGATGATGCGGGATATAAGCGCCAAGAAATTATTAATGCATTAAGAGGTAATTTATCGTCTGTTGATAGTAATTCCTTTGTCTTTAATTGGGTTTTTATGGATGATTGATAGT
>CAYGJW010000010.1:15334-19465 GCA_964350415.1 uncultured Alphaproteobacteria bacterium | reverse complement strand
CGGAGTAGCTCAGTTGGTTAGAGCAGCGGAATCATAATCCGCGTGTCGGGGGTTCGAGTC
Source organism: uncultured Alphaproteobacteria bacterium (assembly GCA_964350415.1). Taxonomy (GTDB): domain Bacteria; phylum Pseudomonadota; class Alphaproteobacteria; order CAYGJW01; family CAYGJW01; genus CAYGJW01. Next base: position 19,405 of record CAYGJW010000010.1, on the reverse strand, counting down.
CCTCCTCCGCTACCAAATATGCATTTAATTGTCTGTAACATATTCATTCATTTGAGATAACACGTTTTAGTTTTTGTCATTCTTTAAAATGTATTAAGATAGAATTATTATGAAAAACGGTATTGTACGCACGACTGACCAGGAAGCCCTGGACTATCACTCTTTTGGAACACCTGGTAAGTATCAGGTATCCCCAACGAAACCTATGACAACGCAGCGTGATTTGTCACTCGCTTACTCGCCAGGTGTTGCAGTTCCCTGTCTTGCGATTGCAGAAAATCCAGAGGCTGCTTATGACTATACCGCCAAAGGGAATACGGTTGCAGTGATCTCAAATGGTACTGCAGTGCTTGGGCTCGGTAACATTGGCGCCCTGGCGTCCAAGCCTGTCATGGAAGGAAAAGCAGTGCTTTTCAAACGTTTCGCAGACGTTGATGGCCTTAATGTTGAAGTGGACACTGAAGACGTTGATGATTTTGTTCAGTGCGTTAAGTTAATCGGTAGCACTTTTGGCGGCATCAACCTTGAAGATATTTCTGCGCCCGCTTGTTTCCTGATTGAGGACCGCTTAAAGGCCTCTTTAGATATCCCCGTTTTCCATGATGACCAGCACGGCACAGCGATTATTGTTGCTGCAGGTTTAATGAATGCCTTAGAGCTTTCTGGTAAAAATCCTGGCGATGTACGGGTTGTCATTAATGGTGCGGGATCCGCTGGAATCGCTTGTGCTGACTTGATTTGTAAGATGGGCGTGAATCGCGACAATATCATTTTATGCGATCGCTCTGGGGTCATTTATGCAGGCCGACCAGCCAGTGTGAACCTGTGGAAACAGAAATATGCGGGCGAGACTGAGTGCCGTACTTTAAGCGATGCAATGAAAGGCGCTGATGTCTTTTTAGGGCTGTCAGTTAAAGGCGCAGCTACCAAAGAAATGGTTGCAGATATGGCTGCGAATCCAATCATTTTTGCCATGGCAAACCCTGATCCTGAGATCCTTCCAGAAGAAGTTGCGGAAGTTCGTGATGATGCAATTATGGCGACAGGCCGTTCTGATTATCCTAATCAAATCAACAATGTACTGGGTTTTCCGTATATTTTCCGAGGCAGCCTAGATGTGCGTTCTTCGGCAATTAATGACGAGATGAAATTAGCCGCAGCCAGCGCTATTGCTGAACTTGCAAAGGAACCTGTTCATGCGGATATTGCAGCAGCTTATCCGGGATGTACAATGGAATTTGGACCACAGTATATTATCCCGGTTCCGTTTGACCCGCGGTTGCTACCAGAGGTCTCTGCTGCCGTTGCTCAGGCCGCCATGGATACAGGCGTTGCTCGCAAGCCAATTAAAGATTTTTCAGTCTATAAACAACAGCTTACTAATCGTATATAATTGTTTATCTTAACGTCTACACATCGTCATTACGCTCCTCGTGTATCAAGAATACACGTCGTTTCTTATTCCTTGTGTACCCATCAACCTAAACAATTATAGTATGCTTAATACATGAGTATTTAGATGTTGTAAGTCTTTGTATAAATGCAATTATTCTTCTTTGATGTTGAGGAGTTCGGGATTACCGCCCGTGGCGGTTGTGTTGATCGTTAGAACCTTTTCATTGGCAAATCGGAAAAGGTAATGGGGGCCGCCAGCCTTAGGCCCTGTCCCCGATAATCCGTGCCCGCCAAAGGGCTGAGATCCCACAACAGCGCCAACCATATTACGGTTTACGTATGTATTGCCGACTGATAATTTTTCAAATATATCATGGGCTTTTGACAAAATCCTTGTCTGCACACCCAAGGTTAAACCATACCCCGTTTGATTGATTTGTTGCAGCACATCATCGAGCTTATTGCTCTTATAACGGACAATATGCAGCACCGGACCAAAGACTTCCCCACGTAATTTTTCAATATGATCGATGGCGTAAATATGCGGTGCGAAATAGGTGTTTTTAGAAGGATTTTTAGGGTCGTTTTGGGTATCTATGGGTGAATTTTGAGGTGCCTTTGGCGTGTTTAAAAGGGTTCCTTTATCCTGCATGTAGAGGACATGCTCTTGTAAGGTCTTGAGCGCTGACTCATCAATAACGGGGCCGATATCTGTATCCAACTTAGTAGGGTCACCCAGCTTGAGTGTATCCACTGCACCCAGCAACATATCGGTCACTGTATCTGCAGTTTCTTCTGGTAGAAAAAGCACCCGTAAAGAGGAGCATCGCTGACCCGCACTCATGAAGGCGGATTCGATGATATGGTCAACGGTTTGCTCTGGCAGCGCTGTGGTGTCGACGATCATAGCATTCTGGCCCCCGGTTTCAGCAATCAGCGGTGTAATGGGGCCTGGTTTTTCAGCAAGCAACCTGTTCACATGCTGTGCAGTTTGTGTTGAACCGGTAAAGACAACGCCGGCTGTATTAGGGTGGCGGGTAAGGAGATCGCCTAACTGGCTGCCTGGTCCGACAACAAGGCCGATAAGATCTTGGGGGACACCCGCATCATAAAGAAGTTTTATTGCACGGGCGGCAACCAGGGGTGTTTGCTTGGCGGGCTTTGCAATCACTGCGTTACCGGCAGCGAGGGCAGCGGTCACTTGTCCCATAAAAATGGCGAGCGGGAAATTCCACGGACTGATGCAAACGAAGACGCCCTTTCCGTGTAGGGAGAGCTGGTTGATCTCGCCGGTTGGCCCAGGCAACGATTGAGGCTTATCAAAGTGCTGTTCAGCCTGGTTAGCGTAATAACGGCAGAAATCAACGGCCTCCCGAATTTCTGCAATGGCATCATTAATGGTGCGTCCGGCTTCCCGAATAATCAGGTCCATGAAAGGGTAGGGTTCAGCTTCCACAAGATCCGCAGCCTTACGTAAACAGGCTGCCCGCGCACTACCGCCCATCGCATCCCACTGAGGCTGAGATTTCTGGGCTTTTTTGAACAAGATATCAATGTCATCGGCGGTTGTTTGCGTCCAAGTTCCAACAATTTCGTCATGGTTAGCGGGGTTGCGTACAGGGATGGCTTCGGATTTCGCATCCGTCCCCTTGGCTGTGTAGGGCGGATGGGCTTTGGGGCCAATATTTGCCAGGATCTCTGCGGTTTGAGTCTCAAAGTCCAGGTCCATACCCAAGACAGCAGCTTTGCGATCCTTATACAAACCCTCTGCGAGGGGGATCTGATTATTGCGCACACTTGCGTAAGAGGTCAGCGTTTCCATAGGATTCTCAATAAGTTTTTCGGCAGGTGTGTCCTGGTCAGAAAGTTGATTCACAAAAGAGCTGTTGGCACCATTTTCCAAAAAGCGCCGTACCAGATAAGGGAGTAAATCTTTATAATTCCCAATGGGCGCGTAAACCCTGCAGGGTATGGCTGTTTTGGCCAGGGCCTGGGTATAAAGATCGCCGCCCATGCCGTAAAGGCGTTGGAATTCAAAACCAGCATCTGGCGTGGCTTTTTCCATAATCGCAGCAATGGTGAAGGCGTTGTGGGTGGCAAATTGTGAATAGATAAATTCGCGATGCCCAAGCATTTTAAAGGCGCAAGCCAAATAGCTGATGTCCGTGTTCACCTTACGGGTAAAAACACTGTAATCGCTGAGGCCAAGTTCTTGGTCGTATTTAATCTCTGTATCCCAATAAGCACCCTTTACAAGCCGTATAGCCAGGTGGCGCTTATGTTGTTGAGTTAAAGCTATCAGCCATCCAATGGTTGCATAAGCTTGCTTGCGGTATGCTTGCAGGGCAATGCCAAGCCCATTCCAGTGTTTAAGTTCTGGGTCAACGATTAAGGCTTCGAGGATTTTGAAAAACAGGTCGGAACGCCTGGATTCTTCAGCATCTAGGGTTAGAGGGATATTATAACGTGCACATAATAAACATAGTTTTTTAACTTCTGGCAGCAGCTCTTTCAGAACGCCTTCATGCTTTTTCCATTCAAAACGCGGGTGCAGGGCGGTCAGTTTAACAGAAATACCGTGATTGGCATGGGGAGATTCGGGCGCAGGCTTGGCAACCTGCCCAAGTGTTTCAATTGCCTCAGCATAAGAGCTGTAATAAGCGTTTGCCTGAGCAT
>CAYGJW010000010.1:0-15234 GCA_964350415.1 uncultured Alphaproteobacteria bacterium | reverse complement strand
TTTTTGAGAAAACAGAGGATTCGGATTTTAAGATGATTAATTTTGTAAATGTATAGGTGTTAGCCCCATAGTTTTTTAAATGTCATGGAAATTTCCTTTAGCATGATCTAATGGACAGAATTCTAGCGGACTATAAGCGTTATTGTATCGTTTTATGAGATCCCAATGAAGTCGATACTATAGGTTTGAATGCTCTTTAAGTCTATGACTGTCCCTAGTTTTTCTGAGTTGATCAATGTTCCTGGTGTAACATGGGGGGCTCTATAAAAAAGGGCAGAAAGCATAAGCTATCCGCCCTTTTTTATAGAGGATGTTGTTGGTTTTACTCTTTAAAGGACAAGAAGCGCGTTAAAACAACATCCTGAACATTTGAAATGTAGCCCGCAATCTTGCGGGACACCATGCGTTTGCGCACATGGGTGTAAACTGGTGCGATTGCATGGTCGTCAAGGAAGATCCGTTCAGCTTTGCTGAGGACTTGAGAGCGTTCTTTAAGGTCAATGGTCTCAGAAGCCTTCTTAACTAAGGCATCATACTCTGAGTTTGCGTAGCCTACGTTATTGATGCCGCCGCCAGAAATCATCAGCTCAAAGAAGGTGTATGGATCGTTATAATCACCGGCCCAACCACCGCGGAATACTTGCGTATTGAACTTTGTTCGATCGCTTAAGAAGACTTTGAATTCAGAGTTTTTAAGCTGGGTCTTAACGCCCAATGCTTTTTGCCACATGTTTGCCACTTGGATAGCGATCTTTTTGTGCTCTTCATTTGTGTTATAAAGAATTTCAACTGTCAGTGGGTTACTTTCAGAATAGCCTGCTTCAGCATATAGTTTTTTAGCCTCTGCAACGCGTTCACCGTAGGTTTTATCTACGAAATCAACTTTTTGACGATCCCAATAGTTGTCAACACCGTGCGGTACCCAGCCGTACAAAGGAATCTCGCCGCCTTTTGTGATGTTTTTGGTAATCGCCTCACGGTGAATTACCATAGAAAGTGCTTTGCGAAGTTTTGGCTGATCCTTAAAAGGGGGTTTTGTAAGGTTAAAGCCGTAATAGTAGTTTGTCAGGTAGGGCGTGATTTTAAGCTCTGTTTTAAGAATTGGATCACTTTGAACCTTCTCCATAAGCTCGGCAGGGAATTCGTACGTCATGTGTAGGCCGTCCGCTTGGAAGCGGTTGAATTCTTCAGTTTGACGCTCCAGCGGGTAGAATTCAACCGCAGGAATTTGAACAGATGCTGCATTATAATAATGCGGATTTTTCACAAGGCGAATTTTTTCTTGTGGAGTCCAGGTCTCAAGCATATAGGCACCGCTGCTGACAAGGTTGCCAGGCTTGGTGAATTGTTTTCCGTGCTTTTCAATCGAAGCTTTATGCTGCGGTCCAAAGAAAGGATGCGCAACAAGTCCTGTAAAATAAGGTGTTGGGTTGTGGAGGTTCACAACAAAGGTATGATCGTCGGTCGCCTTAACGCCAAGAGAGCTGCTATCTTTTGATGTGCCGTCAATTATTTTTTTGACGCCCACAACCGGTTCCATAAGAAAAGTGTAGGTTGATGTTGTCTTAGGGTCAACGCTGCGTTTCCAACCGTATTCAAAGTCATGGGCGGTAATGGGCTCACCATTTGACCATTTCAAATCTTTGCGCAGTGTAAAAGTATAGGTCTTGCCGTCTGCAGAGACCTCCCACTTTTCAGCTGCCCCATGCGTTAATTTACCGTCTTTGTCATAAGTAGAAAGGCCTTCAAACAGATCACTCAAAACATTGAAATCAGGGACACCATTCGCAAGACTTGGGTCCAAAGATGTGGGTTCCGTACCATTGCCGCGCTTCAGTGTTGTTGGAAGATCGGCGAATGAAGGGGCGATAAAGGCAAGGCACAATGCGCTTGTCGTTATCAATAATAGCTTCTTAAATATCATTGAAGTTTCCTTTAGTATGTTTCAATGGACGGAATTCTAGCGGATTATAGCTTTTTAAGCAATTCAGCTTTTTGAGCGTTAACGTTTTCTAAGCTGGCTTCTTTGACATGGCCGTAGCCGCGGATGTGCTCGGGCAAGGAAGCTAAATCAATGGCGGTCAGGTAGTTATCCGCATTAAGCTTCGCTGTAATTTCAGACATGAGCTCTTCGTATTCGGTAATAAGTCTGCGTTCATCTCGGCGCTCTTGGGTGTAGCCAAATATATCAAGCTTCGTACCGCGTAGGCTTTTCAGTTTTGCAAGTAACCGGAAGGAGCGCATCATCCAGGGGCCAAACTCCCTTTTAATCATCTTGCCTGTGGTCTTGTCACGCTTGGACATGATCGGCGGCGCTAAATGGAATTTCAGCTTATAGTTTCCGTCGAATTGCTGCTGCAGTTTATCCATAAAGTTGCCGTCCGTATAAAGCCGTGCGACCTCATACTCATCCTTGTAAGCCAACAGCTTGGCATAGTAGATGGCCGCCGCGCGGGTAAGGCCGGTGCTGCCCCCAAGTTTCTGTTCCGCTTGCTGGATGCGTGTCATTAGATCCTGGTAACGTTGGGCGTAGGCTGCATTTTGGTACTTTGTCAGCAGTTTTGTCCGGTGCTCAATGATTTCTTTAACGGTCATATCTGCAAGGGTTTTTGGCTTGTGTGCATCGCCGTTAAGGATGTCTTCAACCTTTGACCAATCATGGGCAGCCTGACGGCCCCACTGGAAGGCCTTGTTATTAAAGTCGATAGCCACACCGTTCAGCTTAATGGCGCCAAGCAGTGCCTCTTCAGAGAAAGGCAACCAGCCTTTTTGGAAGGCATAACCGATCATGAAGATATTCGCGGCAATACTATCCCCAAGGATTTTTCCAGCCAATTCTGTGGCATTGAAGAAGGTGACATTTTTTTCGCCGGCAATTTCGAAGATAAAGTCCTTAATTTCGTCTTCTGGGAAAACCATATCTGCATCTTGCGTGAAAGGTCCACCCATGATTTTGTTGGAATTAACAAGGATCTGAGTGCGGTCCTTCTTGACTGTTTCCAAAATATCGGGGGAGCCGCTGACCATAAGATCTGCACCCATCACAAGATCGGCCTCGCCTGAGGCAATGCGTACCGCATGCAGGTCGTCTTGGGTTTTCGCAATTCGTAAGTGGCTGACAACAGCGCCACCTTTCTGGGCAAGACCTGTCATATCCAGGACCGTGCAGCCTTTATCTTCCAGGTGTGCGGCCATTGAAAGCAGGGCGCCAATGGTGATCACACCAGTACCGCCAACGCCGTTGATCAGGATATTATAGGGGGTGTCGACTGGAGGAATCGTGGGTTGCGGCAGTCCTTGCGGCGTACCATTATCCCCGGGGATTTGCTTGCGGACATCGCCGCCATGGACGGTGACAAAGCTGGGGCAGAAGCCCTCAACACATGAGAAATCCTTGTTACAAGACGATTGATCAATCTTCCGCTTACGGCCCATTTCGGTCTCAGCAGGGAGGATCGACATGCAATTTGAAACCACGCCGCAATCACCACAGCCTTCGCAGACAGCCTCGTTGATGAAAACGCGCTTAGGCGGGTCAACCATAAGGCCACGTTTACGCCGGCGCCGCTTTTCAGCTGCGCACGTTTGATCGTAAATAATAATTGTGGTGCCGGACGTTTTTTTTAGTTCGTTTTGAACGCTCTCGAGCTCCCGGCGGTGGGAAAATGTAATGCCCTTTGGCCAGTCTGCGTCCCGAGGGTACTTGTCAGGCTCGTCAGAAACAACGCGGATGGCCTTTACATCTTCCGCGGCAACTTGACGGGCCAGGCGCGGTACAGAAAGCTCACCATCCAGGGGCTGGCCGCCAGTCATGGCAACAGCATCATTATAAAGAATTTTATAGGTGATATTAACGCCCGCAGCAACAGCAGCTCGGATGGCGAGCAAGCCTGAATGGAAGTAGGTACCGTCTCCTAAGTTTGAGAAGACATGCTTTTCGTCTGTGAAAGGTGCTTGACCAATCCATGGTGTGCCTTCGCCGCCCATTTGCGTGTAGGTATCAGCGCCGCGATCCATCCACATAACCATGTAATGACAGCCAATACCGGCCATGGCACGGCTACCGTCAGGGACCTTGGTTGAGGTGTTGTGCGGGCAGCCTGAGCAGAAATAAGGCACACGTTTAGGGGCGTCTTTATGGTCCAGCAGCATGGATTGTTTTTGATCAAAGAAACACAGGGTGTTCTTGATGTGATCATCGCTGTGGATGGGCTGGATAAAGTGAGCAATAGCGCGGGATACGATCTTCGGGTTGATCTCTGAAATGGACGGGATCAGCGACTGGCCTTGCTCATTCAGCTTGCCGATAATGGTCGTTGGATAGCCCGATTTACCGTAGAGCAGGGTGCGCAGTTGATCTTCAATGACGCCGCGTTTTTCCTCAACAACCAGGATTTTGTCCATGCCTCTACAGAAGTCACTGATAACTTGTGGTTCCAGCGGCCAAGTAAGGCCAACTTTGAACAAAGAAATACCAAGGGCCTTGGCTTTGTCTTCAGTGATTCCAAGCATATCTAGGGCTTGTCTGACATCAAGGTAGCCCTTACCTGTGGTGATGATACCAAGGCGCGGCTTGTCGCTTTTGTAGATGGTTTTATCGATGCCATTCGCCCGAGCAAAAGCCTGAACAGCAGGTAGTTTATAAAGATGCTGACGCTCTTCTTGCTGCAGCGGAATATCCGTGCCGCGAATGTGAACGCCGCCTTCTGGCAGCATAAAATCTTTGGGAATAATCGGGTTATAACGCTGAGGCGAGAGGTAAATGCGCGACGAGCTGTCTGCAATTTCGCCAATGGTTTTCAAGGCAACCCAACAGCCTGAATAACGCGACATAGCAATACCCAGCAGGCCAAAGTCAATGATGTCCTGAGTATTTGACGGGTTGAGAACTGGAATCATCGCATCCATAAAGGCGTATTCGCTTTGATGCGGTAGGGTTGAGGATTTACAGGCGTGATCGTCCCCTGCAATAACCAGGACGCCCCCATGCTTTGAGGTTCCGGCTGCATTGGCATGTTTAAAGACATCGCCTGTACGGTCAACGCCGGGGCCCTTGCCGTACCACATACCAAAGACGCCATCATATTGCACGCCCTGGTACAGATTAACCTGCTGGCTACCCCAAACGGCAGTGGCGCCCAGATCCTCATTAATTCCAGGCTCGAAATGAATGTGGTGGCTTTTAAGGAATTTCTTTGCCTTCCATAAATTCTGGTCAAGGCCGCCAATAGGGGAGCCGCGATAGCCAGAAATAAAGCCTGCAGTATTGAGGCCTTGGGCTAGATCATAGTCCCGTTGAAGCATGGGAAGACGCGCAAGCGCTTGCATGGTTGTCATGAAGACAACACCTTCGTCAATGAGGTACTTGTCCTCAAGGCTCACTTGTTTGAGCATGTTTTTCTCCCCAGGCTTTTATTTTTTTATAATCTGTGCATCATATAGCAAAATAACTTTTGTCTTCCACTAAAACCTTTTAATTTTATAGACGGATTGCTTAGATAAGATGTTTTAGAAAATTTTGAGAGTAAAATATCCGGCTACATTATTTCGATAAAGATAAAAGCTATTGACTGAGCCTTACCCCTTTTAATTGCCCGGCAATGTTTGTAAAAGCATCAACAAGATCTTCACCGTCTGGTGCGTGATAGTAGTTGGCTTCTTTAGTTGCGCAGCCGCGATAAATTTCTTTTGTTGAATTGTTGATGCTGGATCCAAACGTGATGGTGTAGAGAATCACATTGTCTTCTTTTATATTTTCGCAGATGGCAGCCATTTTATTATCAATAGCGGTGATCGTTTCTTGTCGCGTATCAACGCCAATCATACCATCCTGAAGCCTGCCGTAATAAGTAACGTCGGTATCATCAACGGATGTATAACGATCAGGCCACCCGGGGGCGCCATAACAGACGCCGCGAAGGCTGTAGCTGGAGAGTAAATTTGAAATACTAGGTATGACCGTGCCCTGGATGCTATTTTGCTGGCTGGAAGTAAGATTATCAATGTAAAAACTGGGGGAGCTCCCTATACGATCTTGATACTGGCTTGTGGAATACAGACGTTCACATTCACCGCCTGAATCTGTCATGTTATTGCCACCATCAGTCATCATAATTAAGATTTTTTGAACGTTAGGGCTGTTATAGTCGGCAGGATGGTCATCGTTATTACTGGTTTGCCATAGGCCGCGCCACTTGGGAGAGATCGTCCGCCATCCCCAGGCCAAGGCCCCTGATCCCATGGTGCCACCCCCACGCCAGGCATTCATGCTTTTGATATTATCAAGCAGTGTAGAGTAGGTGTTTGTTAAAGGTAGAATAGGTTGTGGGCAGTTTTTATTGGGACCTTTAATATCCTGTTTATCTTGATTTTGAACTTCTGCAGACTCATTTTCCTCACCTGGCACCCAGTTGTTATCCCCAAGAATGAGATAGCGAGAGTAAACGGAAGGGATCCAGTTCGACCTATACAGACGTGGAAACAGCTTTCCATAAGTGCTTTTGTAAAGAGAAGGTTGAAATGCCTCGACACTGGGCGGTTCATCGTTAAGGTCGTTACCATTTGCGTGCCGGGCATAGATACAGCCTTTCCAGCCAACATCACCGTACAGGCTTTGATCAACACCGGTGGTCCAGCTTTCATTATTAGATCCAATGTTAATATTACCGGAATAAGGAGTGATCGAAACATTAAGCAGAGGAAGCGTTTCCTCCCCATTAAAAAGTGTATCCAAAAGGATTTTGGAGGCGTATTTTACAGATTGCATGCGGTTACAATTTTCAGCAGAGCAGTCGAGAATATCTGATTCAGGATCAAAACTCATGGAACCAGAATTATCTAAAACAAGGGCTACTTCGTAACCTGCTTTCGCAATTTTAGCTGTTGAGGAGGCCGATACAGTAATTGAATTTTTTCCAATTACTTTGAGTAAATGCGTTGGCACTTCGACAGAACGGGAAAGATGAATCGTATGATCTTCAGTATTCATATTCATGCTAAGCTCGGACAGGCTCACATTCTCAAAAAACTCACCGTTAAGGTTAAAAAATTTGGTTGCTTCATTAAAACAAGCTTCTTCTGAGGTTTCATAGGCTGCAGCAAGTGCTGCTGCATCCAAAGCCTGCTGCAATCTGTGCTTGTACGTAAAACTTTTACCATAATCAATTGATGCGCCGGCGAAACCAAATAAAGTAGTCATAACTAAGGCGGAGATAACAGCAATCGCCCCTTTCTGATGCTGCCAGAAAGAAAAGGTAAAAATATACAGGGAGCGGAGAAACCAGAACAAAGCTAGACCTTTATTAAAAAGTTATCATTTAGTTATTATGAAATATATTTAAGCATGAATAAATAAAAGAATGGCAGTTTGTTTTTTTGGTTAATGTTTGGTTTCTTAAGGCGTGTTTGTTTTTAAGGCGAGAGCATGAATTTTTTTCATCGTGTTTCCTAATGCTTTATAAACTATCTTATGGCGCGCAACTCCGGATTTACCTATGAACTGAGAAGCTGTAATTTCAACGTGAAAATGTGTTTCAATGGCATTGCCAGCCTGGGCGTGACCTTTGTGTTTGTGGGATTCATCGGTCACAATAAGCGTTGTGGGGTCAAGAATTTTGAGAGCTGTTTCAATTTCAGATTTGATGGTCATAAGTTTGCTTTATTGTTTGGTATCAATTGTCTGAACTATTTTGTCATAAAAGTTGTTTGCGTTAATATTGTCAAAATAATATTCAGGTTTAGAGGCGCAGCCTTTAAAGTTGCTAAGAGAGTCGGAGCCATCGCCAAGATTTATTATATATATTAGGATGCCCTTGCCTTTCATCTCATCACAAGTTGTTTGAAGTTTAGAAATAATGTTTTTTCTTGCGTCGTCGAGGGTATCAGCTTCAAGTCCCCCCATACCATCGTTTAGGCGGCCATAGGCCGTAAAGTCTGAATCTTCTGGGGCACGGGAAGATGGACTGCCTGGAGACCCGGTATAAACCCCATATACGCGCTCACCGCTTCTGGTAATGTTGTATATCCTTTCAGTGCTAATAAAACGGGTTTTCCTTAAAGTTTCTTTATTTTTTTCGTCGGCGTAGTCTAAATAATATACAGGTGCCGTGCCAAGGTAGGATTCATATTCCTTTACAGATTTTGGCATAACCATTTTACCCTCATAATCATGTAAACTATTGTTGCCATCGGTAATTAAAATCGCAATTTTTTTAGTGTTTGGGCTTTGATAGTCGGTTGGGTAGAGTTCTGAATCAGATGTTTCCCATATACCGCGCCAGTCTGGTGATAGTGTGCGCCATCCCCAAGCTAATCCATAGGACATTAGATTGCTTCCTCGTTTATAGGCATTAAGACGGGTAAGATTATTGATAACTGTTTGGTATTTATTTGTTAAAGGCAGTATTTCCTGTGGACAAGTCATGTTTGGGCCTTTTAAATCAAAGGCATCTGTCGCATGGTCGGATTCATTTTCTGTCCCTTTTTGCCAGTTATTATCCCCAGCATGCAGAAAAATATTTGGGGATTGAGATGTGCTAGAATAGCTCCATCTTCCAGCACTATATTCGTAGGGGAAAAGAAATCCTGTTGTTGATGGCCACAGATAAGGTTCAAAAGGTTCATCGAGAGGTGTTGCATCGTTTGTATCATACTTATTTTCAAACCGTGCCATGACGCAGCCTTTCCAGCCGACTTTTCCGTATAGGTCCTCATCTACGCCAGTTGTCCAGTCTTCATTAGATTGACCAATATTAACAGTATTTGCGTAGGGAACGAGAGAAATGTTAAGGTTAGGATAAGAGTCCTGGCCTTGATAAATTTTATCGAGAATTGATTTCGCAATATATTTGGCTTGCTGCATTTTATTGCATTTTGTTTGGGTGCAATCTTGGATTTTGCTACTTGAGTCATATCCCATATATTGAGAGGTCTCGATAATGAAAGAAATTTCTGCACCGGGAAGAGCTCGCTGAATTGTTGCTTTCATAGGTATGGATATGACATCAATACCTGCAATTTTAATAAAATTAGTTGGAATCTTGACGTTTCTTTTAATTGTAGTGCTTCCGTCCTTGTTTTCAGTGATTGAAAGAGGTCCAAGTTTTATGCCTAAGTATCCTGGAGGACAGTTTGCATCACAGTATTTTTGTGCAAGGATGGCACGTTTTTCAATATCATATTCTGTAACAGAGGCATGTCCAGCGGCATCAAGGGCGCTTTGTAATCTGCTTTTAACAATGAATATTTTTCCCATGTCAAAGGTGCCGCCAATAAGACCTGTCATAGGAATAAGTGCAAGGGCGCCAATCATCGCAATAGAAGCATTTGTATTCTGAATGAATTGTCTAAATTTATTGAGCATGAAAAGATTCCTTCACCCTAATACTCTAACATGTAAAAGATTGGTATCGACAATTTCTTTCGCCATTTCTTTAATTTCTGCTTGGCTGATCGTGTTATGGTAATACTCTGGCTTTGATGCACATCTTTGGTAAATATCTTCTGTACCCTTATCAATTTTAGGATCCAGCGTTATAATTTGAATGTGCACCCCTTGCTTATTAAGCCAATTACAGGTCTTAAGAAATTTCTTATTAATTTCCTCTTGTGCTTCTTCAGGATCTATTGAATTCAGGTTGCCGTCTTGTAGGTGGCCGTAAGCCGTAAAAGGTCCTGCAATTGGTGTTCCCATCTTAACGCCTGAGATGTTTGACTCTTCAATGATTTCTTCGATTGTTGGTGCTGGATAGGCTGCAAGTTCAAGCTGTTCGTCTTGTGAAAGATGGCTGATTTCCCATGTCAGTTTAGTCCCCAAATACTCTTGGTATGCAGCTGCTGAATGAAGGTCATAAAATTTCCCTTCCCATGTGTCGAAAGTGTTATTTCCATGCGCAATAAGAATGATGGTTTTACGTGAATGCAATTGACAATAAGGGCAGGGGGTTGGGTTCTTGTTCCCTAGATTCCATAGATCTTGCCATTCAGGTGATAGTGCACGCTCTGCCCAAATGAGGCCCAATGAATCGAGAGCACTTCCGCGACTGTAAGCATTAATATTTTCAAGATAGTTGCTAATCTTAAGGCGCTTATTTGAAAGCGGAAAGATAGGAGGCGGGCAGCTCATGTTAGGCCCTTGTAACTTTCGTTTATTGGTTGAGTAGTCATCCTCACAGCTTTCCTCTGCCTGCCAATTATTATCACCCATTGCAAGATAAAGCTTCCCAGATCGTGGATGTTTTTCGATGGCGGGAACCCATTGTCCGTTTTCTTTAATCGGAAAAATTTTTCCATAAGTAGAAGGCCACAAAAAAGGTGTGAAAGGATGGCTGTGGGCAGGATGATCTGTAAGATCTTTGCAATTGCTATGGCGCGCCATAACACATCCTTTCCAACCCGCATCACCATAATCCATGTTTTCAAGACCTTCAGTCCATGCAGTGTTTTCAGGTCCGATATTGACGGTGCCTGAATAAGGGACAATAGAAACGCGCATTGTTGGTAATGATTCCTCACCATCAAAAATACGGTTAATAAGCTGTTGAGCGATTTGTTTGGATTGTTGTATTGGGGTGCCGTAAGGCTGGGAGCTGCTGTCAATTGAGCCGCTTGTATCGCGCCCCATAAACCGAGATGTATCAATGGCAATGGCAACTTCTGTATAATTAGAAATACGGTGCGCCGAAACAGCCGTGTTAATCTTCATTTTTTTTAGGTTAAATGCTTTTAGAAAATAAGTTGGAAGCACCGCTGATTGTTGCAGGGTAAGCAGTCTTTCTTCCTCGCCATATTTTACCACGAGCGGAGATAATTTGAGATTATATAAGTTACTCCCCCAATTGGATGCTTCATAAGCGCTAAGTAGGGCTTGTCTTTTGCGAGGATTTATTTCTTTGACGGCAGCCAATGCAGTTGCTTTGATCGTCTGATTAAGCTGGTGATCTGCTAAGAAATATCGAGAAATGTCAAGGCTACACCCCATCAGGCTAATAATGAAAGCTGCAGTCAGGCATGAAGCAAGGCCCATTGACGCTTCTTTTGCAGTCTTAAATTGCTGGATAATAAGGTGAATACGATGGATTTTTTTCATTTTTCTCCCCATCATATCATAGAGAGTAGAACGTTTTTTTCTAGGCTTATTCGCTTAATCTTAGAATATTAATTTGATTCGCAATCGATTCAAAGGCTCCTTGGATGGCTTCAGTATCTGGAGCAAAGAAAAAATTCTGAGGACTAGATGCACAGCTTTTAAAGAGATTTGCATTCTCATCGCCTGGATCGCTGGGGTCAAAGCGATTTCCATAAATGATGGTATAGACTGTAACGCCATTCTCAGTTTTCACTTTGTTGCAGAGGTCTGCCATCTTTGTATTAATAATATTTGTCGCTTCAGAAAAGTCAGAAGTCCCAAGCCGCTCTTCTGTAATTCGTCCATAAGAAGTCACATCACTGCCGGGGTAGTGGCTTCTAACAGGAGAACCCGGCGCCCCAGGACGGACACCGATAATACGGCCTCTTCTAAAGTCATTGCGAATTTCTGCGTATTTATCTGGGGTAAGAATCGTTTGAAATTCAGCTTCTGATCTTACGCGTTGATTGCGGTAACTACGGTCACCCCATTCATTAACACCATCCGTAAAGATCACAATAATTTTACGGCGGTTTGGGCTATTAAAATCGCTGGGCACTTTGCTATCTGCATCAAGTCCCCAGAACTCTCTCCACTTAGGAGACAGAGTGCGAAGCCCGAAGCCAAGTCCGACAAAAGAGTTTGTACCACCATAGTTCAGACTATTCATCGCCGAAATGCCCTCTATGATTTCTGATTTGCTGGTTGTCAGGGGCGTAATTGGCGATGGGCAACCCACATTTGGACCCTGAATATTAATTGAAGAATTTCCGTAGTCCGCAACGGATTCTCGGATTGTGTTAGGGTTTGTATTATAGTTCGCATCCCCAATCACAAGATAACGCCCAAATCTAAGCGGCCTACGGTTCGGGTTTTGATTTGGATAGAAGAGTTGATCGCGGCTGTGCTGTAGGTAATAGGGTTCAAAAGGCTCTTCACTTGGTGTAGCGTCTGTGCTGTCATTACCATTAACATGACGGGCCATAACGCAGCCTTTCCATAAATCAGAATCAAAATAACCGGGAGGTGTTTGCAGCCAGCTGGTATCCTTAACCCCGGGATTAACAACGCCGATGTAAGGCACAAGTCCCAGATAAAGCCCATCAACCGATTCATTGTCGCCATATAAAATATCGACCAGTGTCTTTGCACCAAACTTTACCGCTTGCATGGGATTGCACCCGCTACCGGAGCAGTCTCTGATTTGGTTGATGAAGGGGTCAAACTGCATGGATCCTGTGTTATCCATAACAATAACCACCTCAGATCCTGAGTTTTTCTGCACAATTGCATTTTCAACAGAAGCATCTATTTTATCAATGCCGACAACTTTTAGTAGAATCGTTGGTATTGAAGCGGATATTTTTAGTCTTAAGCCCCCACTTTCTTTGCTAATCCCAATATTGGAAACCGTTACGTTCATAAAACCTTCTGGATAGTTGGCCCGAAAATACATTTCAACGTCTTGTTCAAGGGTGGGAGAGTTAACATCCTGCCCGCCTGCGAGTATTGCTGCATCGAGCGCTGAAGCGATACTGGAGCGGACGAGGTATGCGCGCCCAAAGTCGACGGCAATCCCGGTTACTGTGATTAGAGTAATCGCACTGGCTGCAAAGATAAAGGCCACGTTACCTCGTGTATTGGAGATAAAAGTTTTCAGTTTTTCTAGTAATTTTCCTTCATGCTTCATTAATACATCCAGTGTTTACAGTTCTATATTTATAGTATTATTATAGCATGTATTTAATTTATTCTGTAATTATTTAAAATTTTACTTAAATACAATGTTGAGTATTTTATTGTTGTTTCAAATTAATGTATTTACAGAAGTTTTTCTTGATCCTAGCTGTTTAACCTTAAGGTATTGATTCTATTTGCAATTGTTTCAAATGATTCTCGAAGCTCTTCTTTTGTGGGCGCATGAAAGAAGTTCTCAGGGCTGGAAGCACATTGCTTGTATAGATTAGCCGTTGCATCGTTGGGGTTGTTTGGATTAACGCCATTACCAAAAAGCATGGTGTAAACAGTAATACCTTGGGATGTCTTCATAGTGTCGCAGGTTTGAAGCATGCGGTTATTGATTTCAGCTGTTACAGCACTTTTGCTCGTCGTTCCCAGGCGTCCTTCGCTTAGACGTCCATAGCCTGTCATATCTGCGTCAGGATAGTCGTTATTGACGGGGCTGCCTGGTGCACCCCTATACACACCCACAATTTCTCCACTTCTGAATTCTCTTCTGATTTTTCTGTATTGTTCAGTTGTAATGATGGTTCGAAAATCCCTTGCGCTAGAAACGTTTTCTCGAGCGCCAGGCCAGTCAAACCAACCATTAAATCCATCACTCAGAATAATGACAATTTTACGGCGATTTGGGCTATTAAAGTCACTTGGAAGTGTGGCAGATCCATCATAATAAAAATCACGCCATTTGGGTGATAGCGTCCGAAGGCCAAAGCTAAGGCCTAAAAATGCATTGGTGCCGCCACGATTAAAGCCATTCATATGGCCAATGGCATCAATCAGGGTGGTTTTTGAATCAGTGAGAGGTGTCAATGGCGGAGGGCAGCCAATATTAGGTCCTTGAACGAGGTTTCCATAAATTCCATAGTCTTCAGGTGCTTCGCGAATGGTGTTTGGATTTGTATTATAATTATTGTCCCCGACAACAAGATATCGGTCAATGACAATAGGGTCTGCATTTGTATTTTGATTTGGGTAGAATAGTTGATCACGCGTATGATTTAGATAATAAGGCTCAAAGGGTTCTTCGGTTGGTGTCGCATCTGTTCTGTCATTGCCGTTTAAATGGCGCGCCATAACGCAACCTTTCCACATAGACGCATCAAAATAACTGGGTGTATTATCAAGCCAATCGGTGTGCTCAGGCCCAATGTTGACGGTTGAAGAGTAGGGAACAAGCGAAATATGGAGGCCATCGACTGTTTCTTTTTCACCATATAGGACATCAATCAGCGTTTTTGCCCCATCTTTTAAAGCTTGGATGTTATTGCAACCGCCGCCTGAACAGTCTTTGATTGAGTCTATAAAGGGGTCAAAGCCAAGGGATCCTGTGTTGTCCATTACAAGTGCGATCTCAGTTGCTGCATTCTTTTGAATGATAGAGTTATCAATTGAGAAGTTAATTTTTTCTTTGCCAATAACACGCATAAAGGTTGTTGGTATGCTGCCTGATAATTCAAGCTTAAGCTGATTATCTCCCTTAGTCATTTGAATATTATTGAGCGTAACTTTCATATATTCTGAAGGATAATTGACTTTGAAATACATTTGAACGTTTTGCTCAATCGTTTCGGATGTAAATTCTTTACCTGCCGCAAGAACAGCCGCGTCAAGCGCAGAGCTTAGCTTGGATCGCACAAGGTAGGCTCTGCCAAAATCAATCGACAATCCAACTGACGAGATAAGGACAACAGCGCCAATGCCAAAAATGAAGGCAGCGCCACCATTGGTGTTTTTCCAATAGCGATTCAATATTTTTTTAATTCTAAAAAATCTTGTGGTGTCTATCATCTTATTTCCTCTTGGGCTGTCTTTTTTATTTTAGGAGGCCTATATTTCTATTATACATCGATTTTTTGTTTAAAACAAAAGTGCTTTTACGCAATCAGGTCCTTAATCTGCTTGAGTTCTTGACAATAGGATAGAAATCGCCTACTTTTTGATCCTAATTTTTGAATGGATGGACGACATGGCTAAAAAAGGTAATACAATCCTCATTAGATTGTTAAGCACCGCAAAAACAGGCTTTTTCTACGTTAAAAAGAAAAACCCACGCAACATTACTGAGAAAATGGTTCTTCGTAAGTACGATCCTGTTGTACGTAAGCACGTTGAATTTAAGGAAGCTAAAATCAAATAATTTTTGATTTATTCGCTTTTTGGTACAGAAGATAAAGGGCTGCCTATAGGGCGGCCTTTTTCTGTGATTAAATTGCGATCGATTGAATATATTTATTGATATGCGGTCTTAGCTGTTTCAGTCTGTAATTTTGACTTTTGATCATTGTTAGTTTTTGTTCTATGCTTCCTTGTTAGTGAGATCACGAATTGTAGGTGTGTTATGTTGAGTCTAATCGTTCGTTCTTTTT
>CAYGJW010000009.1:0-20007 GCA_964350415.1 uncultured Alphaproteobacteria bacterium | reverse complement strand
GATTATTTTATAATAATCCAGTTAGATCCTTGTTGAATTATTTTGGGGAAAGTATCTTCAACAAATTGTTTTATGTCTGGATACTTAATCAGTATATTTTTAAGCTTATTCAGTTTTTCTGGCTGATCAAGTGTCTTGTGGCATTCAACAATTTCGCTGATAGCGCGCTGGGTTACTTCTTTTGAGTATGGGTGTGCACCCTGTCTGTCTATGTATGATTGAATGTAGTTATAGTGTGATCTATAAGCTTTTTCATGCTCTTCTGATAGGTAGCTTAGATGCCCTTCAACCGTTTGAAGAATTGCATTAAATTGTTTGGCTGTGCTGTCGTTTGAAAATTCAGTTGGGCATGACTTTAGATACTCAAGAAAAGGTCTTACTTCATCGCCAAGTTTGAAGCAAAGACTAAGAGGGATGCTGAGGGCTTTAATTGGGACTTTTCTCATTTCTGGAAACTGGTCCGCAAGCGTATTTGCCAAAAATATTAAATGTTCAAATTCCGCATTGCTGGCTTTATTTCGTGTGAGTTGGGCTAAGAGATCAGTTTCAAACAGACGTTGTTTTGTAACGGGCGTGTCAAGGCTGTACTGCTGATAAAATTCAAAATAGCTTAGAGCGGTAGGAGAGTTTCCATACAATGTATTTGCTTCAAATAAAATCGTCCCAAAAAATTCTTGAGTGGGTTTTGTCAGCACTGAAAAGCTTGCATCCCCATAGTACGAAAGTACCTTTGCATGTTCTGATATTTCACGGCGGAGTGTTGTTTGTACAGCATCAAATTGGGCAAATCTTTGCTTGAAATTTACAATCTTTTCAGCCTTAAGGCGGTAGAGTTCTTGAAGGTGTTGTAAGGCCCTAATTTTTAGATATAAGGACATAATAGGTGCTGTTTTCATTAAGAGAGCAGAATCTTTAAGGGCCTCAATGATGGATTTTGTTTGTGCATGAAATAAGCGGTGTGCTTCAAGTTCAAGTGCTTCAATTTGTTTGCGTATCACACGGCCTTTTTTCGAAGAAAGAGCATCTTCTTCAGCGTTAATTTCTGCCATACGTGTAATTTGTGCTGTAAGATCTTCTGTTAATTGATTTATCTCAAGCAGACGATGGTGTAGAAAATTTTGTAAATGTTCAGGTTGCGGCTCATTATGGTTAACCGGGAAAGTGTGCGTAGGGTCACCTTCTTTATCTGCAAGATAGGCGGTAATACGTGTCGTTAAGTCTGTTAAATTTTGCGGGGTAAAATCATTAAAGGTGGCTGTTTGTTTAACAAATTGGCAGCCCTCTAAAGGGCTGGAGCAGATCAGCGCAGTTTGATAGTCTATGAGCGCTTGGCTACCTGGGTTGAGGATCAGGTTAATATTATTTTCATGAACAATGGGAATGCTTTCAAATGCTTCCTCTTCATGCTCATCATCCTTTTCATCATCATCGTCCACATCTTCGCCGCTTTCTTGATCTTGTTGCAAAGGTGGCTTTGAGTCATGAAGATGAAATTGGAGCCCAAGCTCTTTTGGAAGAATAAGGTCTTCAAGTTCCTCATCGAGTGTGGATTTAAGGGTGTATGTTTGGTCGTCTTCTGTGATTTTAAACAGGCACTTTCCAGGCAAAGGACTTAGTACTACAAATAAAACAAAAAATCTTACCAAAAGAGAAATCTGACGCATTATCCCACCCCTAATTTATCAATTTAAATTAGGCTGGCACGGATTAAAGAGCGATTCAAGATTTATTCAGCAAGCACAGCTCCAATTTCGCTTATTTTAGACTCAACGTTTTGTTTACCGATAACACAAGACGTAATCCTTGGCAGAAGCGTTTGCAGAATGCTGAGTGCTTCGGCAGGTTTGCCTAACTCAACAAGCGCACAAGCTGTTTCATAGTGAGCGTGCAGAAAAGGGCTGAAGCGGTCAGTAATCGCAGGGATAGGCGTTTGTTGTTGGAGTGCTTGATGGTGCACAATGGTATCTTCATAGTTTTCATTTGCAAAAGCACATCGCCCCATAAGGGAGTGGAGAATAATCAGCGGAACTGAGCTATCTTCCTTTATACGTTTTGTATGTTGGGTGCGCTTTATATGTCCAAAGATAATTGTATAGGCATACTGTGAGTGACCATCGGTCAGCAAGAGTTCAATAAGGGTGCGAATGGCTTCATCATCTTTGGCTTCGGAGTGAAAGTCATTTAAAAGAAGCTTTGGAAGTTGATGTGCCTGCTCCCTAAGATTTGGGTGGGCAAGCAATTGACTTTGTATTTTATGGATACAGATACTGGATTTTTCATAAGGGTTGTTCAGATACGTGTGAAGCGTTTCAAAATCGAAAGGCATACCATAAGCGGGAACCATCAGTGCTGTTTCATGACTGATATGTAGATAAAGTGGATGTGACCTAATGTGTTCTGGAGCCATTGACGCCAGCATTTCTGAAAGCGCACGATAGTGGACTTGAATTTGCTGTTCAATGCCAATCATATGCGATGGATCTTGCTGGAAGTGTTCTGTCTTTTGTTGGTTAAGAGTCAACAACAGTTCAAGGGCTTTAATATAGGCGTAGCGATGAAATAACGGTGAAAAGTTACCTAAAGTATCTGCGTATATGAAATGCTTAAGAACTTGCCTGTGTAGGTCGATATATGGGGAAAGCAGATCTCCACAAGGTCCTGTAATCATCCCTTTTTTTTGTTTGCAGCTGTTTTTACATGGAACGCAAGCGTTGTGTCCGAGTGCAGCAAGTTCTCTTCCAATATATTTTTGGAGTCTTTCTATCGGCAGAATGTGTTTGATGAGAAGGTCTTCGAGCGTTTCAGAAGGGGCTTCGGCTTCAATGCTTAGTTTGGTCAATGCCTCTGCATAGGAAGGAGGTGTTGTTTGTAACCAGGCAGGTTCTGTTTGCTCCGTATTTGTACGTGTTTTAAATGGAGTGCGTGGGATTAGTGTAAAGTCAATCCGATGAAGGTGGGTTTTATGTTTAGGTGAAAGCGATGCTGATCCTGATCTTCTTGGTGCGTCAGTTTCTACATCAAGGTGCAAGTTTGGATGGAGTGTGAATAGAGGGGTCTTGCTACCTTTAATTTGTAAAATGCTAATCTCATCTTTGGATGCAACCTTAAGGAAATGATCGCCTGCAAATCCAGTTTCGCATTTTAAAAAGAAAGCGATTCCAAGGATTAATAAGTGTTTTGAAAATGACATAATTTTTCCCCAAGGTTAAATAAGAGTATGCAGTGAAGTTGTTCCTTGTACAATGGTAAAAAATTGTTGTTAATTCTTTGGTTTTCAAAAAAATATCAAAGAATTAGGAATAAACGCCGCTTCTAATAGGGTCTATTACTAACGTAGTTTTATGGTTTTGTAAATACTTAAGTAAAAAGGGCTGCCTATAAATAGGCAGCCCTTTTTAAGTGATCGACTGGTAATGTTCGAAATTTAACTGCAGCCGCTGGTGCCGCCACACGTATTACACTTCAAACAGGTCCCGTTGCGAACAAGTGTAAAGTTACCGCATTCACCGCATGCATCCCCAGAATAGCCGCGCATTTTTGCTTCTTGAGCTTTTTGAACGATACTGTCTACCGCTACAGTTGTAGCCGCATAGCTTGTTTCTGTAACGACAGGCGCTGCAGAGCCGCTAGCTGCAACAGAAACCGTGCTAGTCTCCGTAGAAAGCTGCATGTTTGCTGTATGTTGCTTAACCTGTTGATCAATGCCGCCAGGAAGGATAGTCAAGCGATTTCGAACGTAACCGCTGCTGGCCACACGTTGGACTGCTTCCATTGCAGAAGAATCGTATTGGTCTTCAGTTTCTTGTTCATTGTTGTTTTGTGTCTCGCCATCGCGTTTGCCTCTGCCAATTGTATCCGGTAATAGATCGCTTGGTTGTGCATGGGCAAGATCTTGGCGATCAAGATAGGAAACCGCAAGCTCACGGAAGATATAATCAATGACAGAGGTTGCCATTTTGATTGCATCATTGCCTGTGACCATCCCAGAAGGTTCAAAACGTGTGAACGTAAAGGCGTCAACGTACTCTTCCAATGGCACGCCGTATTGAAGACCAATAGAGATCGCAATGGCAAAGTTATTCATCAAGCTCCGGAAAGAAGCGCCTTCTTTATGCATATCAATGAAGATTTCGCCCAGGTGACCGTTTTCATATTCCCCAGTACGTAAGTACACGGTGTGATCGCCAATCGTTGACTTCTGAGTATACCCCTTGCGGCGCATAGGCAAGCGTTCACGAGAGGCGGCAGTTTGAACAATTTTTTCAACGATCTTAATCGTTGATGCCGTTGGCGTGTCCTCTTCAATATCGTCGATATCATCATCAGCACTTGAAGAGCTAAGCGCTTGCGACAGTTTTGAACGGTCACGGTACAATGCGTTGGCCTTAATGCCCAGCCTCCAAGAAAGCATGTACGCTTGCTTACAGTTCTCAACTGTTGCTTCATTCGGCATATTGATCGTTTTAGAAATTGCCCCTGAAATGAAAGGTTGAGCCGCTGCCATCATAAGGATATGGCTTTCCGCACTTAAGTAACGCTTGCCGTATTTACCGCATGCATTGGCACAGTCAAAAATAGGTAGATGCTCGTCTTTAAGATTTGGCGCACCTTCTAAAGTCATGGTGCCGCAGCAATAAATATTGGCTTTTTCAATCTCTGTTTTGCTGAAGCCAAGTGTGCTGAGCATATCAAATTCTGGGTCATTAATCTGAGCTTCGGTCAGTCCAAGCGTTTGGATGCAGAAATCATCACCAAAGGTCCAACGGTTAAAGGCAAATTTAATATCAAAAGCTTCTTTGAGGCCACTTTCGAGCAGTTTTAAAGCATCGTCTGTAAAGCCCTTTGCTTTTAATGTCTCATGGTTGATACCTGGTGCATTCTTAAGCGTGCCGTTACCAACTGCATAATGAATAATGCTTTCAATTTCAGTCTTTGAATATTCAAGATGCTTCAAAGCCATTGGCACCATACGGTTGATGATTTTAAAATAACCACCACCAGCAAGTTTTTTGAACTTCACAAGGGCAAAGTCAGGCTCAATCCCTGTCGTGTCACAGTCCATGACCAGGCCAATTGTGCCTGTTGGGGCAATCACAGAAACTTGCGCGTTCCTGAATCCGTGCTTTTCACCAAGGTCCAGGGCAAGATCCCATGATTGAGCTGCCGCACTAGCAAGCTCTTTATCAGGACATGCAGACGCATCAAAAGGCACAGGGGGTGTCGAAAGTTTCTCGTAACCATCTTGTTGCCCGCGAGCAGCCAAACGGTGATTGCGGATAACGCGCAGCATGTGCTTTTTATTTTTTTCGTACTCAGCAAAAGGTCCAAGCTCAGAAGCAATTTCTGCAGATGTTGCATAACTAACGCCCGTTAGTACAGCTGTAATCGCTGCAGTGATCGCGCGTCCTTCTGGGCTGTCATAGCTGTGACCGGATGACATGAGGTAGCCGCCGATATTGGCATAGCCAAGACCAAGCGTCCGGAAGTCATAGGAGTATCGAGCAATTTCCTGAGAAGGGAACTGGGCCATATAAACAGAAATTTCAAGGGCCAGCGTCCAAAGTCTAACACCATGCTCAAACATAGGAACATTAAAGTCACCGTCTTTTTGCTTGAAAGTAAGCAAATTAAGAGAAGCCAGGTTGCAGGCTGTATCATCAAGGAACATGTATTCTGAACAAGGATTTGAGGCGTTAATACGACCACTTTCAGGGCAGGTGTGCCAATCATTAATCGTTGTATCAAACTGAATGCCTGGGTCCGCAGATGCCCAAGCTGCATTGGCAACTTGATCCCACAAACTTTTAGCTTGAACGGTCTTTACAACGTCCCCTTTTGTGCGGTGAACAAGGTTCCACTCGCCATCATTAAGAACTTGTTCCAGGAAGTCGTCTGTAACCCGGACTGTGTTATTTGAGTTTTGTCCAGATACGGTGTTATAGGCTTCTGAATCCCAGTCCGTATCGTAAACCTTGAAGTCAAGTTTATCGACGCCTTGTTGTCCAAGCTGGATCATCCGCTGGATGTAGTTCTCAGGAATAAGCATTTTGCGCGCATCCCGGATAGCGGTCTTAAGTTTAGGATTGGTTTTCGGTGCAAAGGTTTTCTCGCCCAATAAATCACGCTGGGTATGGATGGCTTCAAGGATTTTATTGAGGTGAATATTTGTAAGTTTTGATCCGGCAACCAGTGCGGCGACCTTTTGTTCTTCAACCACTTTCCAGTTAATAAATTCTTCAATGTCTGGATGGTCAACGTTCACAATCACCATCTTAGCTGCACGGCGCGTTGTGCCGCCCGATTTAATAGCACCTGCAGAACGATCACCAATACGTAGGAAGCTCATCAGTCCTGAAGAGCGTCCACCACCAGAAAGCGCTTCCCCAGATCCGCGGATAGAAGAGAAGTTGCTGCCGGTACCCGAACCATACTTGAAAAGACGTGCTTCACGAACCCAAAGGTCCATAATTCCGCCTTCATTAACCAGATCATCGCTTACGCTTTGGATGAAACAAGCGTGGGGCTGTGGTCTTTCGTATGAGGATTTCGATGCCACAACTTCATTGGTTTTTTCGTCCACATAATAGTGACCTTGAGCTGGGCCATCAATGCCGTAAGCCCAATGAAGGCCTGTGTTAAACCATTGTGGTGAGTTCGGAGCACACATTTGTGTGCATAGCATATAGCGCATTTCATCATAGTAAGCGCGCGCATCTTCTTCCGCTGTAAAGTAGCCACCTTTCCAGCCCCAATAAGTCCAAGCACCGGCGAGGCGGTCAAAAACCTGTTTAGCGCTGATTTCATGACTATAGCGTTCGTTTTCAGGAAGTTTTTTAAGGGCTGTTTCGTCTGCCGTATGGCGCCAAAGCCACTTGGGTACATCTTTTTCTTCAACAGCCTTAAGCACGGCTGGAACACCTGCTTTTCTGAAATATTTTTGCGCGATAACATCACTGGCTACTTGTGACCAAGATTCCGGAATATCAATATTTTCCATCTTGAAGACAACAGAGCCATCGGGATTACGGATCTCGCTGGTGGCTTTGCGAAACTTAATTGATGAGTACGGGTCTTTTTGGCCTTTGGTAAGCTCTTTTGTTATGCGCATCGTGCGGAACCTTTCAGAATTTTCGAAGAAGATCGAATACTAGATGTTGTGTGTCTTAAGATAGATTGTATCAACATGATGTGGTTTAGCAAGGTTGAGAGGGGAAATTTTTTGAAAAAGTTTTCTTGACAAATGTTGGAGGTAAAGGGGAATAAGGATCCTAATTCAGAAAGCCTATTTTTTAAGTGAATTATGGCGAAAGTGCATGCGATCAGTTGGGTTTAAGGCGCTATTTTTTTAATTTAGTATTTTAGAGAAATTGTATGTAATTTGTTTTGAGCACGTTTTGTTTGAATTGGTAAAAATATATTTAGGGATGTTGACGTTCTTTTGTAGGTTTGAGCGTTAGCAAGTTAAGCAGGTAGTATGACAGTACACTTGTGAATAAGACATAGAGTGCTACATAGATAAGGCTCTCGGCTTTCACAAGTGATGCAACAAAAATACCTAAAAAAGACATGATCGAGCGTGTGCCAGACATTGCTGATGATGCAGCGCCAATTGCGCTTGGGAAAAGTTCCGGGCCCATGGAATTTGCTGCGCTGGTAATCGGGGAGATCGCACTGGTTAAAAGCGCTGCCGCCAACGTGATTATGATGGGAGACTGAGGAAAGAATATGATCGCCATAAGAAAGAGTAGTGCTCCAGTTAAAGCAACCCAAAGGCTGTACTTTAAAACATTCAGATTTCCAATCCTCTTAACAATATGTTGGGTAATGAAAAGAGCAATGAATTGAGAAATAAGGAAGGCAAAGCTAAGATAGCCGAAAGAAGAAGGTGAGAGCTTAAGAACCTGGATAAAGTAGAAAGGTGCAGCCGCGGCATAGCACCAGTAGCAACTAAATTGCAGGCCGTTAATAAGGGCCAGGCAGGAAAGATTTCTGTCTTTAAACAAAATAATATTGCGTTGAATAAAGTTAATGCGTGCATTTGATGCATTGCGTTCAGGCTGTATTGGCTTAGGAAGTCCTTTGTAAACGAGGATCCAGTGCAGAATTGTAATCAACGTGTTAAAGTAAAAAATACTTTCCCAGCCCATAATCTCTACTAAGTTTCCGCCAATAACTGGTGATAAAGTTAATAAAGGCACAAGAACGAGGCCTAGGCGAGATAGCAAATGCGTGGATGCGGTCCCAGAAGTGAGGTTCTTAATAAGCGCAAGTCCAAGGGGGATCGCACAACCACCCGTACACCCTTGAATAAAGCGTAGGACAAGAAATTGATTAATATTCTGGGCTTGCGTGCACAGGACTGTCATCACAATAAGCATGCCCATGCCAACCAGCAGCGTTGGACGTCGCCCGTAAATATCGGATGCGGGGCCGTAAATAAATGCAGTAAGCGTTAGACCAAAAAGATTGAGCGCAACAGAATTTTGAACAAGGTCTTTCGAGACAGAAAAATGTTCAGCAATTTGCGGCAGTGCAGGAGGATATATCTGATTGCTAACAGCAAAGATACCAACGACATAGATACAGGATGTTATGAATAAATTATCTTTTTTCTGCACGGAGCAAAACCAATCTCTTTCGTATTGTGTTTATGGGATAAGTTTATCAAACTTTATTTTAGGGTGTTTTTTTTAAGCTAGATCTTTTGCTTTTACGCGTCCAGATAAATTAAAGGGCTTGGTTTGTTGGCCTTATACAGTATTCATAATAGATAGAGATATAGCTTCATCGTTTTGTTGTTTCCTGTAAAGTTGATTCTACCATGCTCTAGAAATTTTGAATGGGCCTTGTTAAGCATCTTTAGCGTCATCCTAGGGTGCGTATGGAAGTATGACATAGCGCTGTTTGCCGAGTCATCAGGCGCATGAGTGTGAGATGAAACCTCTCAATTTTACAACCTTGATAAGTTAAATCGTAATTTTGTAGGAAAACTGGAAAAACAAAATGATGAAGCTATAAAAACAGCTTACCTCGGTTATCTAAGTGATATAGGTAAGCTGTTTTTTAGGTTTTAAAGTTTTTTTTAAACTGCTTCTAGGATTTATAGATCTTAGAACCAATGTGGCCTGGACGGCTTTCAAGCCACGGGGCTGCATCTAAAGCTTTTTTCAGATCTCTGTAACCGTGCTCACGCCTTTTCTCAATTGAGAACTTTGAGAACTCACAGTCACTGCTTGGTACTTCATATTCTGGCGCATCGTAAACAGCGTGTACAATATCAAAGTCCAATTGGCTTGAAAGCTCTTTAATTTCTTTAATCGTTGAGTCTTTGTGCCCAGTGGCTGGAAGCGCTTTAAGAAGATGATGGAGTGCTTTCTTCAGATTGTGCTTCTCATTGATATGGTCAATGTGATGGCGTGTACGACTTGAGTACAAAATTTGCTTAGAGCGTGCATCCACATCATCCATTGTCATAGGCTCTGCGCCATTCGGATTGAATAGATCAATCATAAATGCCAAAGTATGTACCTTTGGTTCCGCATCAAAAATTCCTTGTAGAGGTGTATTTGATACACAGCCACCATCCCAGTAAAGATCGCCATCGATTTCCATGCCTGGAAACCCAGGAGGCATAGATCCACTAGCCATTACATGCTCAGGTCCAAGTTCTTGTTTGGCGCTATCGAAGAAAACGAGCTCACTATCTTTAACGCGCGTGGCGCCCAAGATAAGGCGGGATTTTCCGGAGTTGATAATGTCAAAGTTTACAAATTTAAGCAAAGTGCCATGCAACTTGCTTGTGTCGTAAAAGCTTGTTGCACCGTCGGAACCCGGAATGCGTTTTTTTGGACCAGGATTGCGGGGTTCAAAAAAGTTAGGCTGACCAAAAATGAATCCTTGGAGAGAGCTCATTTTATTATGCATTTTGTGCAGAGCAGGCGGGAATTTTTCAACACCCGGAATTTCTGGCCATGAAATTGTATCCCAAAATCCTTTTAGAGCTGCAACCCGATCCTTGGGCGCGTTTCCTGCAAGAATAGCAGCGGTAAAGGCACCGATGGAGATTCCTGAGAACATTTCTGGAATGTAGCCAGCCTCTTCCATTGCTTCGTATGCGCCAATATGATACGCACCAAGTGACCCGCCACCTTGGCAGGCAAGGGCAATACGGTCGTATTTGTGGGACTTTTCAGCCATGTTTCTCTCCTGATTATTTAGAGTCTTTTCTGATTTCACTTATTATTATCTCCTATTGATTTAAATAGTTCAACATTTATTCTGTGTATTCCTTTTTTTTAGGTTTTAATAGCCTTTCCCTTGTTCGCAAATTTTAGTTGACAGAAAAGCGCATGATCGCGACAGTCTGTGCATTATTATTTAAGGAGTTGTCTGTCATGCTTGCATTTGTTTTTCCGGGGCAAGGTTCCCAAAAAATAGGAATGGGGAAAGAGCTTTATGAGAATTTCCCTGAAGCGCGTGCGGTTTTTAAAGAAGTCGACGATGCGTTAAGTCAGAATCTGTCGAAGCTGATGTTTGAAGGTGCTGAGTCGGATTTGACATTAACGTCAAATGCTCAGCCGGCGCTGATGGCTGTCAGCATCGCTGTGGCACGGACTTTAGAGAAAGAGCTGGGG
This sequence comes from uncultured Alphaproteobacteria bacterium, assembly GCA_964350415.1. Classification (GTDB taxonomy): domain Bacteria; phylum Pseudomonadota; class Alphaproteobacteria; order CAYGJW01; family CAYGJW01; genus CAYGJW01. The sequence continues at coordinate 9,373 of CAYGJW010000009.1, read as the reverse complement.
CAGCCGCTTTCCAGCATTGGAAAATGCGTTGCAGGGCATTCGCTGGGTGAATATTCAGCGCTTTGTGCTGCTGGGGCTTTGACCTTAGCTGATACAGCAAAGCTTTTACGCATTAGGGGCGATGCCATGCAGTCCGCTGTTCCTGTTGGTAAAGGTGCGATGGCAGCTGTTATAGGCCTATCAATTGAGCAAATTGAGACTGTTTGCGCGAGCATTGAGGGCGGCATTTGTGATGTTGCAAATGATAACTCCCCAGGCCAAGTGGTTATAAGCGGCGAAAAAGCTGCTGTGGAAGCTGCTGGAGAAAAACTTAAAGAGCTTGGCGCTAAGCGGGTTGTCATGTTGCCTGTGAGTGCACCGTTCCATTGTTCATTGATGCAGCCTGCTGCGGATGCGATGGCAGAAGCATTGTCATCCGTTCCAATGCAAACCCCATCATTTGAATTTTTTGCGAATGTAAGCGCTTCTATGATACAAGATCCAAAAGAAATTAAAGATTTGTTGGTTAAGCAAGTTACAGGGCGTGTGCGCTGGCGTGAAAGCGTTGAAGCAATGGCTGCACATGGTGTAGGCACGTTAATTGAACTGGGATCTGGTAAGGTTTTGACTGGTCTTGCGAGACGAATTAATCGTGATTTGGAAGCTGTATCAATTGAGACAGCTGAAGATATGGATACTTTTTTGAAGAAAACTGCAGCTTAAGAATTGGAGAATAGATGTTTAGCTTAGAAGGTAAAACAGCACTTATCACAGGTGCAAGTGGTGGTATTGGAAGTTCAATTGCGAAGGCGTTGAAGGCGCAGGGCGCGAAATTGGTGATCTCAGGGACGCGTGTTGAGCGCCTTGAAGCACTCAAGGCCGAGCTTGGTGGTGACGATGTTCATGTGATCGCATGTAATCTTCGCGATAAAGCAGACGTTGAGAAGCTTGCTGCTGAAGCAGAAAAAGCACTTGGGCATATCGATATCCTTGTTAATAACGCGGGTCTTACACGCGACACATTGCTGATGCGGATGAAAGATGAAGATTGGGATGATGTCTTGCACGTCAATCTAACGTCAACCTTCATTTTAACACGCGCCGTGTTGAAAGGTATGATGAAACGCCGTGCAGGCCGCGTCATTGGTATTACCTCTGTTGTGGGCGTTACGGGAAATCCGGGCCAGACAAACTATGCGGCGTCTAAGGCTGCGATGATTGGTTTTTCTAAGTCTTTGGCAGGGGAGGTTGCGACGCGCAACATTACAATTAATTGTGTTGCCCCAGGGTTTATTGAAACAGCAATGACTGAAGAGCTTCCTGAGAAAGTTAAGGAAAGCATTCTTTCAAGTATCCCAGCGCGCAGAATGGGAACGTCTGATGAAATTGCATCCAGTGTTGTGTACTTGGCTTCTGATGAAGCGCAGTATATCACGGGACAAACGATACATGTGAACGGCGGTATGGCAATGATCTAAGGCTATTGGCAGTAAAGCTGCTGGGCCATGTTGGTAATTTTGCGACACATTAGACGCAAAGCACGGTTTCACGATTTGGTGTGTTGCGATTGAACTAGAATGTGTTAAAAACGATTGGGGGCTGGTCAGGCTCCCTAAACTGTGCTATCAAGAGCACCTTATCAGACGGATTTTTGTTTAGGGCAGGTAGTTTGCCTTGCAAAGTCTGAAATTTCTATTTGTAAGGAAGTAAACATGAGCGAACAAAGAACAGAGATTTTTGAAAAAGTAAAAAGCATCGTTATTGAAAACCTTAAGGTTGACGAAGCTAAAGTAATGGAAAATTCAAGCTTTATCGATGACCTTGGTGCAGACAGTCTTGATACTGTTGAGCTTGTTATGGAATTTGAAGAAGTTTTCGGTTGTGAAATCCCTGATGATGCTGCTGAAAAGATTCTAACAATCAAAGATGCAATTGATTACATTTCAGAGAATTCTCAGTAGTTTTTGCCCTTCTTTAATATGAGAGATATAGAACCTCATGAGACGTGTTGTTGTAACAGGACTTGGTATGGTCAGCCCGCTTGGGTGTGGCGTACAATCTTGCTGGGATAAACTTATTGCTGGTCAATCGGGTATTCAAAAGATCAATTCTTTTGATGTGAGTGATTTGGCTGCTAAAATCGCTGGACAGATTCCTCGCGGGACTGGTGAAGGCGAGTTTAACCAAGATGATTGGGTTGACCCACGCGATAGTCGGCGTGTTGATCCGTTTATTGTTTATGGAATAGCGGCTGCAAGGCAAGCTGTTGAAGATGCTGGCTGGATGCCAACAGACACTGAAAGTCTGGAACGTACAGGCGTTATCATCGGTTCAGGAATTGGTGGCTTAAGCTGGATTTCTGACGGCGCTGTTCGTTTGAATGAAGCGGGTCCGCGTAAAGTTAGCCCTCACTTTATTCCGGCAAGTCTTGTGAATCTTGTTTCAGGACATGTCTCGATTAAGTACGGCTTCCAAGGACCAAATCATGCGGTTGTAACAGCTTGTTCGACAGGTGCACATGCCATTGGTGATGCGTCACGTTTGATTCAATTTGGTGATGCTGATGTCATGGTTGCAGGCGGCGCAGAAGCGGCTGTAACACGACTTGGTATTGCAGGATTCGCCTCGGCGCGCGCGCTTTCGACAAACTATAATGATACACCTGAGAAAGCTTCACGCCCATGGGATAAAGACAGAGATGGCTTTGTCATGGGTGAGGGATCAGGAATTCTTGTGCTTGAAGAACTTGAGCATGCGAAGCGCCGTGGTGCGAAGATTTATGGCGAGATCGTTGGTTACGGTCTTTCTGGTGATGCGCATCATATTACGGCACCGTCTCCGGATGGGCGTGGTGCTTATAATGCAATGCGTGGTGCCTTAAGAAACTCTGGGCTTTCACCTGATCAAATTGGTTATGTGAATGCACATGGTACGTCAACTCCGGTTGGGGATGCGATTGAGGTTCTTGCGGCTAAACGATTGTTTGGGGCAGAAATTGACAACGTCGCCATGTCATCAACAAAGTCCTCTATCGGGCATTTGTTGGGGGCTGCAGGAAGTGTCGAAGCGATCTTCTCAATTATGGCCATGAATTCCGGTATTCTTCCGCCAACCTTGAACTTGGATAACCCAGGTGAAGGGTGTGATATGGACCTTATTCCATATACTGCGCGTGAGAAAAATGTTGATTATGTGCTTTCAAACTCATTTGGTTTTGGTGGAACGAATGCAAGTCTTGCATTCAAGAAATTCTCCTAAGTCCGGATAGAGAGCACCTAAATATGTGGGCTTTCATTAAAAAAACAGGGTGGGATGCGATTAGCATCGTGCCCTTTTTTTTGTTGCCGGTAATTATTTACAGTTTTATGCAGGTGGTATCCCCAGGGCCACTTACACAGCAAAAGACGATCATTATCCAGCCTGGGGCGTCGCTGAATCAAATTGCCCATAAACTTAAATCTGAAAAGATTATCACAAATTCTTTAACGCTGAAGCTTGCTGCTTATGTTTTGGGCCATAGCCGCGATCTGCATGCAGGGGAGTATGCATTTGCACCAGGAGTATCCGTGCAACATGTTGTTCGTCAGTTGTCTTCTGGTGATGTGCTGCAGCATCAATTGACGGTCCCTGAAGGGTTGCTTAAAGTCCAAATTCTTGAGTTGGTTGAGGGTAGTTCTGTACTTGCAGAAAAGATGCCCGATTCGCAAGCTTACAAGGAAGGTGACCTGTTCCCAGATACCTATGCTTTTACGCGCGATTATCCTCGGAAGGAAATTCTTAGGCGGATGCACGTTCTTATGGAAAAACAGCTTGCTGAAGCTTGGGCCGCCAGAGATCGATCGATTCCTTTGAAATCACCTGCAGAGCTTGTTGTGTTGGCATCTATTATTGAAAAAGAAACCGGCAATAAAGCTGAGCGCGCGAAAGTTGCAGGGGTCTTTTATAACCGCTTAAAAAAGCGTATGCGTTTGGGGTCTTGCGCGACAGTGATTTATGCTCTAACGGGCGGAAAGCCTTTCGAACGTGTGCTTACGCGAGATGACTTACGTCTGAAACATCCTTACAATACATATGTGAATAGTGGCTTACCACCAGGTCCTATCTGTTCACCAGGATTGGCGGCCTTGGAAGCTGCGGCACATCCTGAATCTATTAAAGCTTTGTATTTTGTTTCAGACGGTAAAGGAAAACATGTTTTTTCCAACAGCCTTAAACAGCATACGAAGCATTTTTTTCAATTGCGTAAAATTCGATTAAGCAACTGATTAACTCTGATTTTTTTTATGCATATAGCGCGCTATTACATAGCGCATCAAAGGTGAAGTTAATAACTTAGAATACTTAAGATAGAGCAAGGTTATAAACAGCATTGGTTTTCTGATCTTGTCGCCTTGGTGAAAGATCATGTGTTCGGCATCTTTTGAATAATAGCTTATGGCATTTGGTAGTTGTTTGCATAAATTTAAAGATGCCTCAGGTTGTGTTACATCGTCTTTTCCTGGAATAAGCATAAGAATAGGAGTGTCTATTGGGTGTGTTCTGATATCACGAAGAAATTGTTCCGTAGAATCAAACATCGCTTGCAACCAGCCCCATGAATAACCTTGGGTATGATTGTCTCTGCACCAAGTTTTCCTGCGTTTGAGCCATTGTCGCTCATCTTCAGTGCCTTGCCCAGGTTTGAAGGGCTCGTCTTCTGCAAGATCATAGTCCTGAAAGTAATATCCTTCTTGCAGGCCAAGGCTCATTGCTGTACGGGTGAGGTTACGGGCAACCCAGTAGGGAAATGCCCCTGTTTCTGCAAGAATAAGCGGGGCTGAAAGAACGGCTTTTAAGATGCTCTCATGGGGGTGTTCCATCAAATAACGCAAGGTGATATGTGCACCTGTTGAATGTGCAATGATAGTGATCGGATTTTCATTAATATTGACGATTTGTTTAAGAAAAATATCAAGATCTTCGACATAGGTGTCGAATGAGTCGATGTGGCCTATTTCAGGGTGTCCTTGAATCATCCGTCCAGAATATCCCATACCCATCCATTCCATGGCATAGACCCTGTATCCAAAGATTTGTAGTAGCTCGATGAGCTCTGGGTACATATCAAAGGTCTCGCGCCGTCCCGGTAAAAAGACGATATTGCCTGAAAACTTGCTCTCTAAGCTTGGTTCATAAATGCCGTAGTGAATTTTGCCTTTTGATCCATCAAAATATTTCCGATCATCTGCAGAACCTGTGATTGGTAAAAAAAATAAAAAAAGAAATATAGCTGTGTATCGCATTCTTTAGCCCAAAGTTACTTGTTCATTTAACTTTTTTAACATAAGTCGAATAAGCTGCAGATTCAACGCTCTAGAAAATATTCTAGAGGGCCTGGTAGCTATCGAGCTTCTTGCTGGTCTATATTAGGAAGCCTTGGGTGCTGTCATATCGCCAGGCTGAACCCATTCATGAAACTGTTTTTCGGTAAGAAGTTCGAGCGCCAGCGCTGCTTGCTTAAGTGTAGTCCCTTCAGCATGGGCTTTTTTTGCAATCTTTGCGGCATTATCATAGCCAATATGCGGGTTCAACGCTGTTACCAGCATGAGTGATTCTTCTAAAAGCTGCTGAATGCGTGGCTCATTGGCTTCAATACCGCTCACGCATTTGTCGCTGAAGCTAACGCACGCATCACCAAGAATGCGGACCGATTGCAGTAAGCTGTTAATCATCATTGGCTTAAAAACATTAAGTTCTAGGTGTCCATGGGTGTTGGCCACGGTAATTCCAGCATGATTACCAATGACCTGGGCACACACCATGGTAATGGCCTCACACTGGGTGGGGTTGACCTTGCCAGGCATAATTGAGGAACCTGGTTCGTTAGTAGGAAGGCTGAGCTCTCCCAGGCCACTCCGAGGACCGGAGGCAAGCAACCTGAGATCGTTTGCAATCTTCATAATCGATGTTGCAACGGTATTAAATGCCCCTGAAGCATGAGTGATTGCATCGTGAGCTGCTAAGCCTTCAAATTTATTAACGTTTGTTGTAAAAGGGTGTTGAGTAAGCGTTGCAACATGCTCAGCAAACGTGTGGTCAAACCCTGTAATGCTGTTGATGCCTGTGCCAACGGCCGTACCGCCTTGGGCCAGAGGGTACAAATGGGAAAGCGTTTCTTCAGCGCGCTTAATCCCAAGGGAAATTTGTTGCGCGTATCCTGAAAATTCCTGTCCCAAAGTCAGCGGTGTGGCATCTTGCAAATGCGTGCGGCCAATTTTTATGATTTTTGCAAATGATTGACTCTTTTGATTAAGGGCATGGTGCAAAAGCGTGAGCCCAGGGATCAAAACTTGATGAATTTCACAAACTGCCGCAATGTGCATGACCGTTGGAAAGGTGTCATTGGACGATTGCCCCATATTTACATGGTCATTGGGGTGGACAGGAGTCTTTGAACCCAAAGTGCCGCCCAGTAGCTCAATTGCACGATTGCTGATGACCTCGTTAGCATTCATGTTTGATTGCGTCCCAGACCCAGTCTGCCAAACCGCGAGTGGGAAGTGATCATCAAGCTTACCTGCAATGATTTCATCTGCCGCTTGGCACATCGCGTCACAAAGTTTTGCATCAAGCTTGCCAAGGGTCTTATTTGTGAGGGCGGCGGCTTTTTTTTGAATACCAAAGGCACGAATAATGGGGAGCGGCATTTTTTCAGTGCCGATTTTAAAATTCTCCAAAGATCTCTGAGTTTGAGCGCCCCAGTATTTATCTGTTGGTACGTTTACGGGGCCAAGAGAATCTGTTTCAGTGCGGTACTTTGTCATCGGTTTTATCATTTCTTTTGCCATGTTTTGAGCCATTTTATTTTGAGTCATCATGTGTTAATGATAGCGTTCTAAAGAATGATTGGCAAAATTATTGTACAATATCTTGATCGTTCTAAAAAAAAATGGAAGTTTGATATATGATAACGCGCACAATTCTTGATGCAGCACTCGAGGTTCTTAAGACTGAGGATGCTGCGGAAAAAGCTAGAAAATCTCAGGATTTTTCGAGAATGTGGCGAAGTGGTGGATTGTCTGCGGATGCAGATGCTGTAACGCCACCATTAAGACCTTCAAGACCTGATAAACCTCAGCTTTGTAATCCTGGAGCAATGAAAAAACGTAAGCTGACAACCGATGCAGGCAGGATATCCATGCTGCATGCGCTGGCTCATATTGAGTTGAATGCGATTGACCTGGCCTGGGATATTATTGCGCGTTTTTGGTCTTCAGGCATGCCGCGTGCATTTGTGGACGACTGGGTCCTGGTTGCGGATGAAGAAGGGAAGCATTTTTTATTACTGATCGAACGGCTTAAGAGTCTGGGGTCTTATTACGGTGATTTGCCTGCTCATGATGGTTTGTGGGAGTCTGCATTGATAACCAAAGATGATCTTCTTGGCCGGCTTGCTGTTGTGCCTTTGGTCCTAGAAGCTCGAGGGTTGGATGTAACGCCGATGCTGATTGAAAAGCTCAAAAGTGTTGGCGATCTTAAGACTGCAGAAATTATGAACACAATTTACCAAGATGAAATTGGTCATGTCGCCATAGGGAAGCGCTGGTTTGATCACTTTTGTAAGCAACAAAACTGTGAGCCAGTGCCGACCTATCACGCAATGGTTAACCAGTATTTTAAAGGAATTTTAAAACGCCCCTTTAATGAAGTTGCACGGGAGCAGGCTGGGTTTTCAACGCAGTTCTATTTGCCATTAGCAAAATAGGACAGAAGTTGGGTTGTTTGTTCACTATTAAAAATCAAGGTCTCTGTAGTGAGGTGCTGGTTTAATTGTTGGTAGGCTATCTTCGAGAAGAGATCGGAAAGATGGCCGCGACTTAACCCGTGCATACCAAATTTTAGCTTCAGGATAGTTATGCCAAGGAACCTCGCTAAGGTAGTCGAGGACAGACAGCTGCGCTGCTGCTGCAATATCCGCTAAAGAAAATAGATCACCAGCAAGCCAGTGGCGTTGTTCTGCTAAATAAGAAAGGTACGCGAGATGGTGCTCAAGATTTTTTTTACCAGCACGGATCGCATTGGAATTTGGGGCGCCACTACGGGCGAGGCTTTTAATGACTTTTTCTTCTAATATATAGCAGGTTGTTTCTTGATAAAGCTTATGAGAAAACCAGCTTACGAGACGTCTGATTTCAGCGCGCTCAAGGTGGTCTGTGCAAAGAAGCGGTGTCTCAGGGTAGCGCTCCTCAAGATACTCTGTAAGGCTTCTGATATCGCTGAGCATAGAGCCATCGGGCTCGTGTAGAGTAGGGACATCACCTGTGGGGTTCACAGCGAGATACTCACGCCGACGCTCCCATGGTTTTTCTAAAATAAGTTTGTAAGCTAATTTTTTTTCATTCAGAACAAGCCGAGCCTCCCTCGCAGAAGGCGAGAGAGGGTGGTGATAAAGGGTGCGGTCTGATGCCGATTTTTCAATATTTGTGGTCATATCTCGACATACTAGACGAGATGCTGGCCGCCATTCAAGCTCAATGTTGATCCTGTAATGAAACTTCCTTGATCGTCGGCAAGAAAGAGGACTGCCCTGGCAATTTCTTCAGGTTTTCCCATGCGTCCAACAGGAATTTTAGAAACAATACTATCGCGAACTTTTTCAGGAATTGCCTCAGTCATTTCTGTGCTAATATAGCCTGGTGCAATTGCATTCACTGTGATTCCCTTCGTTGCATTTTCAAGGGCGAGAGCCTTTGTAAAGCCGATAATTCCAGCTTTTGCAGCAGAGTAGTTCACTTGCCCCATTTGGCCTGCTTGGCCATTGATAGAGCTGATGTTAATAATACGTCCAAATCCACGCTCACGCATGGGGTTGATCAATGAACGGCACATGGTAAAGCACGAGTTCAGGTTTGTCTGCGTCACATCATGCCAGTCGTCATCAGTCATCTTATGGAAGAAGCGATCACGTGTGATACCTGCATTGTTTACGAGGACATCAATAGGGCCAAGTTCTTTTTCGATTTGCTCGATGCCTTCGCGGCAGGACTCAGAATCAACAACGTTCCATTTGTACGTATGAATTCCTGTTTGTTCACTAAACGCCTTAGCTTTCTCGTCATTATTCCGATAAGTTGCTGCAACTTGATAGCCTGCATCTTTTAACGCAATGCTGATTGCCTTACCGATTCCGCGTGTTCCGCCAGTTACAACTGCAACTCTTGACATTATTCTCTCCCAATTTTATTAACAATCTTGAAGGTGTTATTGATTTTTATTATTTACGCTTTAGGGATATCTTATATGCGAAATTTATTCAATAGGATTTGAGTGTTATAATCGGTTTACTTGAATCGCATGAGTTAAGATTTTTATATTTTTCAGAGTACTGGAAGCGTATCTTTTTATATGTCTATTG
>CAYGJW010000008.1:14779-20715 GCA_964350415.1 uncultured Alphaproteobacteria bacterium | reverse complement strand
AGCTAAGATCATTCTTGCCAACGAAGCAACTCGACTTTGCCGCGGCAGAGAGGAAGCTGAGAAAGCTGAAAATACAGCCAAAAATGTTTTTGAATCAGGTCAAAAAGATGCCGGACTTCCTGTACTTAACCTTACCGATACTAAGTTCAAGGACGGTATGAGCATTCTGGATTTACTCGTTGAAGCGAATCTTGCTCAATCCAAAGGCGAGGCACGCAGGCTAATACGCGGTGGTGGTGCCCGTATCAATGACGAACAAGTTACCAACGAAGATCAGACCATTACACCTTCTGATTTTAAATCTGGTGACATCAAGCTTTCGTCAGGAAAAAAGAAGCATATCCTTATTTCCCTAAGAGGCTAATAGAAAACACTTATGGAAATACGTTTTAATGCGCTAGAGCTGTTTGAATTTTTTTATACATTGCATCCGCAACGACCGGAATAAAATCAGGGTTATAATGGACTGTATCCTCAAGCAATGCATTTTTTTGTCCGTGCATTCTTACAAGATCACCTTGTCTAAAAACATGGAATCGATCTCCAAGTTCTTCTTTTACCCTTGATACAGCACTGTTAATTAAAGCCCGATCTATAATTTCTCTTCCATCTTCTGTAACGATATCTATATGTGGAACCAAAAGTATCGGTGCTCGACCCCCAATACTTTGTGCGATCTCCCTAATTCCCTCAATGATCTCGTCCTGGGTCATGATCTTCATCTTAATATGATCAGCAGCATACTTCAGCAACCCCTTAGGTCGCGCAGGAAAAGGTTTAGAGTCCGTTTTATTTGTAGTAAATTTCCACAATCTTGACTTAAGATCTTTTTCTTCTTCGGTACGTGAGGTATCCGTCAATGTCTTTAAAAAATCAGCTCCTCCCTTAACTTTTTCAAAAAGCTGACGCCTCAAACAATTCACATGAAAATACGTAGGCTCTACTATTTTAGGATCACTATCTGTGTATAAAACCTTACGTGACGAAACCTCAATAACAAATAATTTGATCTTATTGAAAGCAAATGGATCAGAGCTCATGTAAGTGTGATACTTACGACTTGGCGAAGAAATATACTTCCAAAGATGCTCTGAAATACCTCGTTTTTTACCTACCAGCCTGATTTGTTGGTTAATCTCACTTGTATTATGCGCATACCCTAAGCCATGCAGCACAAGTTTAACTTTTCTCTGTTGATCAAGCAGACGCAAAGGTCCATGAGCTCTACAGCTGCTAAAGTATGCAATAGAGGGAATCATTTTTAACGGCTTAAAACGAACTCTAAATCTAAATGGCTCTGTCTTTTTTGTTTTAGCATAATAAAAATATTCCTCATTCTGTTTTATGGGCTTCGTTGCGTCCCTCGTTGCCCATATTTTTTTATCCTCAATACCCTGCTTTATATTAGCATCCGACATTGTCTTGGAAAAACCAATGGATAGGCTTAAATTGCTAAAATTAGAAGTAAAAATAGTGATAAATAAATTTTTTCCATTTATCACTATTTTTTTCTCTTTAAGATTTTTTTTACTAGATAAACTTTGAATACATTTCAATACAGCGATATTCGCATTCAGCTTATCGTCTTCTGTTTTAAAACCAAACCCTGTGATTGTATATCCCTGAAATGGAATCAGGAATATACAAATAAATAAACAGATCTTAAAAAAATGCGATACATTCATAGCAATCATTTCTAAAGGCAACAAACGCTACTGAGCGTACTTAGACAAATAGTTTTCCCAATAATGCTGAGCAATTTTAGGAACAAAACCAGGTTTAAAATGATCAATATCCTCTTTTGAGGTTACAGCATTATCTTGCCCATGGAGGCGAGATATAAATGGACCTGGTAAGAAATAATCACAACCTATTGTCTCTGCAGACTCCTTAATCCAATCATCTAAGTGTATGCGGGAAAGTATCTGCCTATTATTACCCCCTAAAAGATTCATGTGTGAAACAAAAATAATTGGTTTTTTAAGCAAAGCAGCCAGACGAGTCATTCCTGCTTTGAACTTGTCTTCTGTCAAAATATTAAGCTTTGTATTCTTAAAAATATCGGCTTCTGAATCTGACAAAAATCCGCTTGGTAGGCTGCTAAGTTCAACTTTTTTTGCTGTGTACTTATCATCATAAACAGCCCTTCCCCAAGAGTAATCATGTAACTCAGCGGGAAATGGGTGCCTGCGATTGGCTTCCTGAACTAAGTATTTATAATGAGGAATCAAAGGGTGCTTGCCAGCTTTTCTTTTTTTAATAAGCTCTTTTGTAAAATAAAACATGTGCAAAAACCATTTACCAAGCTCAGGGCTTTGGTAAACAATTTCTTTTAAGGAACAGAGCTCAACCACAAAAACATCTGTATCTGCAAATCTACTAAAAGACCTCTCCTCCCCCTTATCCACAAGCCTTCTTGGTTCAATATGATACCGTAACGCATCAGGAACTTTTTTCTTCTTCGTGGCCATTCTGTACTGCTGCATCATTTCTTCTGCAGTATACTGCATTCCAAAAATACCCTTATTATTAACCTTAATTTTTCCTTGTTCTGCAAGGTAAGTCATTGGATGCACGAGACGACAACTGCCAAAATATGTAACCGTTGGGACTTTAGCAGCGGCTTGACCTGATACGTAAGTCAATCCAGCCTTAAATTTTGCCCGCGCTTCACCCCCATCCCCAGACCAAACGAGCTCAAACTTTGTAAGGTCATCTTTATCTCGATTAATCGTTAACTCTGAAGAGCCTAGTGCTGCACGTACCTTGTCGAGGTCAAGTTTGCCATCTTCTCCAGCGAGCTTTTCTCTAATAAGATTAAAATTTGTGGCATCTTGAAGCTGGAATTTACGCGTATGCCTTCCAACCTTTGAGTCAATCGATTTTGTATCTGCCTGCAATTCAAGAATTTTTACAGCTTCAATACCTGCTTGCAATCGTGCCTCAGGACCCTTCGCACCCCAACTAAAACTATCTGCTGATGCAACATTAATAAAAGTTAGACTAAAAACAGCCGCCAATAAATAATAACGAAATCTAAATTGCATACATATCCCCAAAGTTAGAAAGTCAAACACGGACATAGTACATGACCTTAAAATAAAAGCAAGCGGAAAATATAAGAATGCTAAGTTGGTGTTGTTATTTATAACAAAATTTCGTAAATTTCTTATAAATCTAACAATAATAAAGAAGGGGCCAACTTGGCCCCTTCTTTATTATTGTACGTTGTAGCAGCCCTATTTTTGATACAATTTAGACCAAATACGTTTTTTAGCGCCGTAGAGAAGTCCCGTTAAAATCAATAAGAAGATGATAACCTTCAGGCCTGTACGCTTTCTTTCAACCATATAAGGGTCTGCAGCCCACATAAGGAAGTTCGATACATCATAAGCCATTTGATCAACGGTTGCGGCTGTGCCGTCTGCATACTCAACATGACCTTCTGTTAAAGGCGCAGCCATGGCAATCTGGTTGTTGGGGAAGTATTTATTGTAATGTAATCCCTCAAGTACTTCGACGCTGGCTGGTGGTGTTGTGTAACCGTCGGCAAGCAACGCATGAATATAATCAGGTCCACCTATGCGGGCTTTTGCAATGAGAGACATATCAGGCGGTAAAGACCCATTGTTTGCTGCACGTGCGGCGTTATCATTTTTAAAGGGTGCAACAAAGCGATCCTTTGGAAGGCCAGGACGTTCAAAATCATCCCCTTCATCATTGGGGCCATCTGTTACTGTATACGCAGCAGCAATAGCTTTCACTTCAGCGGTAGAGAAACCAATTTGCTGCAGATTTCTGTAAGCCAAAAGATTCATGGAATGACAGGCAGAACAAACTTCTTTGTAAACTTGGAAACCACGCTGCAATGCAGCAAGATCATAGGTGCCAAGCATGCTATTAAAAGACCAGGCTTGTTCAGCAAAGTGGGCGCCATGCTTTGAATCATCTTTGAGATAGCGCTCATAGACAACAGCAGTGACAGACAGAAGAATGACGAGGACAATTATTCGGCGCATAGCAACCTCAAAACCTTTTAGCTTTCATTAAGAACGGGTTTACTCAAACTTGTAGGCAGCATGACATTTTTGTCAAAGCGAGCCGAGAATGGTACAAGAATGATGAAATGGATGAAGTAGTAAGCAGTTGCTAATCTACTAATGATGAGCGCACCACCTTCAGCTGGCTGAGCCCCTGCCCATCCTAAGACCAAGCAGTTGAATGCAAAGATCCAGAATAAGTACCAGTATAATGGGCGGTAACGCGCACTGCGCACCTTAGAACGATCGAGCCATGGCACAACAAACAGCACTGCAATCGCGCCAAACATGGCCACCACACCCATCAGTTTATCAGGGATAGAGCGTAAGATGGCATAGAAAGGCAAGAAGTACCACTCCGGAACAATATGCTCAGGCGTTACCATTGCATTTGCTGCGATATAGTTATCAGGTTCCCCAAAGAAATCAGGAGAGAAGAAGATAAATCCTGCATAGACAACCAGGAAGATTCCTAAGCCAAACAGATCTTTGATCGTATAGTAAGGGTGGAAAGAAATTTTATCCTGAGGCCCTTTTGCATCAATACCAAGTGGATTATTCGATCCATGCTTATGCAGAGCAACAAGATGCAGGATAACGACCCCGACAATGACAAAAGGCATAAGATAATGAAGGGAAAAGAAGCGGTTCAGTGTTGGGTTGTCAACGGAGAAACCACCCCATAGAAGTTCTACCGTATCTTGTCCAAAGATAGAAAATAGCTTTGTGATAACTGTTGCGCCCCAGAAACTCATTTGCCCCCAAGGAAGCACGTATCCCATGAATGCCGTAGCCATCATAAGCAGAAGGATCACAACACCAAGAATCCATAGCAGTTCACGTGGGTTCTTGTAAGATCCGTAGTAAAGTCCGCGGAACATATGAATGTACACAAGAATGAAGAACATTGATGCGCCATTCATATGGATATAGCGAATAAGCCAGCCATAATTAACATCGCGCATAATGCGCTCGACGCTTTCAAAAGCGTGATCAACATGCGGCGTATAATGCATCGCAAGCACGATTCCGCTGACAATCATGATGACAAGCACGATTCCAGCAAGTGACCCAAAGCTCCACCAATAATTAAGATTACGTGGTGTTGGATATTCGTCCAGTTCGTGTTTCATAAAGGTGAAGATAGGAAGTCTATCGTCAATCCAATTAATGATTCCTGAATTCTTTTTTTGTGCTGTCATGAGTGTTAACCAATCAGAATTTTTGTGTCTGAGATAAATTTATAAGGCGGAAGTTCCAGATTATAAGGTGCGGGTCCCTTACGAATACGGCCAGATGTATCATAGTGAGAACCATGGCATGGGCAAAACCAACCGCCGTAATCGCCTCTGTTCTCACTTGGTTTTTGGCCTGTGGGAATACATCCCAAGTGTGTGCATATACCAATTAAAACGAGCCATTCATTTTTCTGTACGCGTTTTGAGTCATCTTCTGGATGCTTTAGCTGTTGCAAAGGCACTTTACGTGCTTCATCAATTTCTTTCTTTGTCCGTCTACGGACAAAAACAGGCTTGCCTTGCCACTTGGCGGTAATGGACTGGCCTTCAGCAATAGGCTTCAGGTCAATTTCTGTGGACGAAAGTGCAAGGACATCTGCTGCAGGGTTCAAGCTGCTGACAAAAGGCCAAACGGCAGCAGCAGTTCCGACTGCACCCATGGCAGAAGAGGCAAGAATAAGGAAGTCCCGCCGAGGTTTTGATGTCTCATCTGATGATGGTAATTCAGTGCTATCTGTCATTTTTGTTCTCTTAAGAATTAAGACCCACCCGCCGAACTGCGCAGCTTGGGTCGCCCGCGTAGTTACTTTTTGTTTATACTAAAACGATTTGCTTACATAATTCAACAGATGATTCACTTTAAATGGATTAAGAAATT
>CAYGJW010000008.1:0-14769 GCA_964350415.1 uncultured Alphaproteobacteria bacterium | reverse complement strand
AAAAATCCTGTGATTGCTGCAAAAAATGACCCTAAAAGAACCCCAATTCTAACTTTAACGCCGAGCTCTGGGGAATTAAAAGCGAGGGAGCCAATGAACAGGCTCATGGTAAATCCAATACCTGTTAGCAAAGACAGCCCCCAGATATGCATGAAATTTGTTCCTACAGGCCGATCAAGCCCAAGCTTTATAGCAATATAAGAAAATCCAAAAACCCCGATTTGTTTGCCGAAGAACAGCCCTGCTGCAATGCCAAGAGGTAGAGGATCCATCAAACTTTTTATCGTTATCCCATCAAGAGGTACCCCTGCATTAACAAAAGCAAAGGCGGGCATAATTGCAAAGGCAACCCAGGGATGAAGGATGTGTTCGAGGTGTTTTAAGGGCGAAAAATGATCTTTTGAGTGCTTAAGTCGCATAGGGATGCAGAGTGCGACGACAACACCCGCTAAAGTTGCATGCATACCGGATTTAAGAACACAAACCCAAAGGAAGACACCGATTAGAATGTAAGGTGTGATCGATCGGACATTCAGACGATTGAGGGCAATAAGCCCCGCTGTGCCAACGCCTGCGAGCACAAGAGAAAGCGTTGAAAGCTCGGCAGTATAAAATAGGGCAATAATCATGATCGCGCCAAGATCATCAATAATAGCAATGGCAAGAAGAAAAATTTTGAGACTATTAGGGACACGATTTTTAAGGAGGCTTAAAACGCCAAGAGCAAATGCAATATCTGTTGCTGCTGGAATAGCCCAGCCATCAAGATTTTCTGGATTTTGCTGGTTAATAAAATAATAAACCAGGGCTGGCACTAGCATCCCGCCAATCGCTGCAATCAAAGGGAGAGATGCTTTTTTAGTTGAAGAAAGCTCTCCTTCAATGACTTCCCGCTTAATTTCAAGTCCTATGAGTAAGAAGAAAATTGCCATTAAGCCATCATTAACCCAAAGTAGAAGATTCTTTTGAATCAGCAACCCACCCACTTGAATTACAACGGGTGCTTCGATAAAGCCAATATAATAAGGCGCTAATGGAGAGTTGATGAACAAAAGTGCAGCAACTGCGGTAAAGAGTAAAATGATTCCGCCAGCTGCTTCTGTTTTAAGAAAGTCTTTGATTGCATTAATCGGCACTTCAGCCTCCCACACATTTTTTATCATAAAAGAATGCTATAACAATAACACTTGTATGGAAAGTTAATCATATTTTCGTCCACTAACTACAGCGCAGCTATTACCGTTGAGTTAGAATTATATCAACAAAAACAATGAAGAAGGCGCCAATTGGCGCCTTCTTCATATCCAGCGATTTAAAAATAGATTTTTCTCAAAATCTATTGCTGTTTCAGCAATAATACTCCTGTAGGGTGATTGTACGAACATATTCCAGGCTCATCACTAAGGGCCACTCCTTGCTGTTTTAAATTCATCTCAGAACTGGGAACCGATGGAGCATCGTATGTATGAACTTGAAAGTCATGTTTTCTAAATGCTTTCCCTTTGTCATTTAGAGCCCCATCCTGCCTATCATAAACAATTTTTTCTATCTCTTTGTGTTTTAACTCTGGGCACTTAGCCCAGGCAGAACCTGTCACAGCAAAACTTGCAACCACCGCAAACATCATTAATTTTTTCATCAATTTATCCTCCTTATATTGATATAAATTAATGATGGAATAAAATAGTTAATATTTGGTTAAGTTATACAAATAAAAAACGGTACATAATTCATATTAAACAACATTTGACATGAAGCATGCTTATAACATCAGTCTTTGGCATTCAAGGTAAAACAAACAGCCAGTCCATCACGATGACTCGTATCAACCCAAATTTTTCCATTATGTTTTTCGACAATTTTCTTTGCAATTGCCAGTCCTAAACCTGTTCCTGCATAGGTACTTTCATCATGCAGTTTTTTCATGGGCTCAAAAATTAATTCTGCATACTTCGCATCAATGCCAATTCCATTATCTTTTATACAGACACAACCATTTTTATGCGTAATTTCTATATGCAGCTTTCTTTCAGACGATCTGAACTTAAGAGCATTTGAAATCAGCTGATCAAACAACTGTAACAACAACTGCTCATACCCTATCATACTTGGAATGTCTCCAACTTTAACCTGCACATCTAGTTCTTGGATACCTTTGTGATAGAAACTAAGAATCTGTTTAATACACTCGTTCAAAGAAACATCAGATAGATCCTCTGGCCTGCTTATTCTTGAATAACGCAGCAAATCATTAAGAAGGTTTTTCATATTTTTCGTTGCAGCAACAATACCTTTAATATCATCCTGCGCACTTTCTGGCATTGTATCACCGGCATCAAGCTTCAACAGCTCGCAGTAACCATTCAGTGCCCGTAGCGGCGCTTGTAAATCATGGGAGGCAATATAATTAAATTTTTCCAGGTCTTCTATTGTACGCTTAAAATCATCTTCTTTCACTTTCTCTTGGGTAATATCTCGGCTAAAGCAACGAATATAAGAAGATTTATTATCCTGAAAGAACTTAGAGGCATTCATCAAAATATACTTAATATTACCGTCCTTGCCCTTCAATCGCATTGGATAATTACGTAAAACCTCTTGGGTTTCAAGCCGCTTAAGAAAAATACGAGCATCATCTGCTTCAACACAATGGTCTTTAAGTGACGTCCCGATATATTCTTCAAGGCTATAACCAAGATTATAAGCCTCAGCTTCATTTGCCCAAAGTACAACAGCATCCAGATCAAAACATTGAGTTCCTTCTGTTGCTAGGTTAATAATATTTTGGATGTCTAACGAGTGTTTTTCATTATAAAAGCTAAATGATTGCATAACAAAACCCTCACTTTTTATTTATGACCTCAGAAATATTCCAACTAACTACAATTATACATCTAAAAAAAGAACGAATAAGAACTTAATACATAAAAATTTACTTAATAGAAGTTATGAAAATTAATAAGTGTAGAAAAAATAGACAACATACGAATAAACCCGTGTATTTTAACTCAAAAAAACAAAATCATTTCATTTATTTGTTTAATAAGTAATAATACAAGTATGAACTGTGGGGGAAAACTATGTTAGTCAATACCAAGCATGTCTTACTCGCTGAAGATAATGAGGCTGATATTCGCCTTTTTACACACTTCTTTGAACACGCTGCAATTAACGCCAAGCTAAGTCTTGTTCGTGACGGAGATGAAGCCACGAATTTTTTAACAAAAAAAGCTGAGTATAAGAACGCGGATGATGTCGACCTAATTTTTCTCGACATTAATTTGCCCAAAGTATCAGGATTTGAGGTCCTTAAACTTATCCGTAGCAACTATCATCTCCGTAGAATGATCGTTATTATTCTCAGCGGCTCATCACTGGAACGTGACATGGAGCAAGCCTATGATTTATCCGCAAACTGTTACGTTCAAAAAGACAAAATCATGGCCCAGTCCGATAGCTTCTTTCAAACGATCGATCAGTTTTGGTTCCAACAAGTCAGCTGCCCCTCTCATAACTTAGAACTCTACTAAGCAGCAGATCGCTCTTCAATTTATTAGCACGCCTCCATTTATTTTTAAAACGACTATAAATGCGTAGAATACATTGAAAATGTCTGGAGCTTCTATTTAAAAATTATAAAGCCTATAGCTCAAAATTCTACACACAATTACTTCATAAAAACTCTCAATATATTTTTATAATTAGTAAAGACAGCAATTTACTTACAAAAAATCAACAAAAATACGAACAAAAATAAAACAATACAGTAAATAATGTTGACAAAGACATCGAAATCTCATAAACCTACTTACCAATAACACTTTTTACAATTATTAAATTAGAAATAAACATGGATGACTTATGATTTACTTTACAAAACATGTACTTATTGTGACTTTACTACTCATTTCCCCGGCTTTTACAGCAGGGGTTCCCGCAAGCTGGGATTACTTATTCGAAAATCAATCCATAATTGAAATTAAAGATGAAACAGGAAAGCATCTTGAATTTTATTCAGATGATAACGTCCCCAATGGTTATACATGGACGTGGGATCAAGCGGGAACTGCAATTATAAAAGATACAAAACAAACAATAAAGACCATACCACTTATCGGAGACCCTAAAAATTACATGCTAATCTGCTACCAGAGAAATTTATACTTCATTCCAAGATACCGCCCCGCACACAGCATGCAAACAAGTGCAGCCACAGCTGCTGCCGCACATGATGACAATATGATCCCTGGGCAGGAAGCCACGGAGAAAACCAGAAAAGTTGGAACAAAACGTAAAAGAGGAAAAGAAGAAAACACCCCGCATTCTAAACGACGAAAACGCCTAGATAATGAAGCAGCTAGAAAAGTTGGGACAAAACGTAAAAGAGAAAAAGAAGAAAACACCTCGCATTCTAAGCGACGAAAACGCGTCGACGCTGATTGCGAGGCACCAGATCTTGGCGGCACACCAACTTACAGTCAGGCCATGGATGCGGGTCAAGAGTTCCTTAATAACCTTGATGCACTACCACCAGAGCTGCAGACTTTCATCACATCTAAAAAGCCGCTCTCTGAAATCCTGGAGCTCAACAAAAACACTGAACTTAGGAACATTCTTAAAACCGAACAGGCCCTTATCACTGCTATCCCCACTCAGTTTGCTAAGGCCATTGATAAGCTGTTTACAATTATATCTAGCACAACACCCACAGGAGAGAACGAATATGATTTGACCATCAACGACCTTGATAATGATATACGTGATTTTCATATCCAAAGCCTCATGGAAGTACTGCGGGCCTTACACGACCACAAATACTACGGCATCAGTGAAGCGATCTATCAACACATCATTGAGAAATTAAAGAACTCTAATTTATGGACAAATAACAGTCAAAACAACCGCCTTTTACTTTATAAGATCCCAAGCAATTACAAAATTATTTCTAGCATTCTTATGGAAATATTCAATCATTTCGATGGGTGCATAAAAAAATATAATGCTTTTATTGGCCGCTCTTTTGAAGAATTTGACAACAGCAATCTTCCTAATATACATGTAGAACTTTACATGCACAAAAAGAATGACACGTATTCCAACCAGAGACTACAAGCCTATACAAGAAGCCTGATGAAACTTCTTATACAAAAACCATCTGTACTCACAGATGAAACAAAAGCAAGACTTCTTTCCTTTTCTGAGATTCCAAGACCCGATCTTTATTATGATCTCAGTCCATTTATCCTCTACGCCCTCAAAAATCCGGGTAAAAATATTAAGATTTTAGAAACACTGGTAAAATGCGATGAAAACAAAAAGCAATATTTATTGAAAAAAGATGCAGATTCTGAAATACTGAACCTAATTTTAGAAGATGCCAAAAAATGTAATACTGTAATAATTACTAAAGCCAGCGTCTACAAACTTTACATAAAGAGGGATGATGCAGACCCTGAAGTCATTCAAAACCTGCTTGCTGATACATTTCATTTCACGTATGAATCGACTAAAGCAAATATTTATAGCTGTTATATTAAGGATAAAAAAGCAAACCCTGAAATCATTCAAAATCTGCTTGCTAATACATTTCATTTCAAAGATGAAACAGCTAAAGCAAATATTTATAGCTGTTATATTAAGGATAAAAAAGCAGACCCTAAAATCATTCAAAATCTGCTTTCTAATACATTTCATTTCAAAGATGAAACAGCTAAAGAAAAAATTTACACCTCTTATATTAGTAGAATGCACCCATACCAAGAAGAAATACTTAAAGATACAAACAAGTTTAATAATGAAAAAATTAAAATAGGAATTTATAAAAACTACAAAAAATATTTCTCTAAAAACATTTTTATTCTTGGAGAGCTTATAGATTACATAGAAAACACTAATGATGACATGGAAAAATCTGAATTTTATGAGACCTATATTAAGCACCCTCAAGCAAACGACAATAAAGTGATAAATCTTACTATAAATGCATTAAATTTTGCTCACGAAACTGCAAGACTTAATGTCTATCTGGCCTATATGAGTTATAAAAATATAGACCCAGAAATAATGAAACTCATTACTGAAAACTCAAAAACTTTTACCCATGATTACAGCAAAATTAAATTTAACCAGGCTTTGCAACAATATAAGGTTAGCATTAGCTAATTTAATTTTGAGCCTAGACTTGTTGACAATAACAGCGGCCACCTTAGGTAGCGGGAGCTGCTGTTATCCTTAAACATAAATCCAAAGCAATAATCCTGTGCCTAGAACCAAGCGATATATCGCAAATGGCGTATAGGTAAATTGCTCTAGCCAACGCATCATTAACATAATGGCGCCGAAAGATACAAGAAATGAGACCAGCACTGCGATCATATGATCCATCTGCGCATCAGGCGATTCATGAAGATAAAGGTCGCGCGTAGCAAGGACGCCCGCCCCAAGAATCGTTGGGATTGATAGCAGAAATGAAAATTTAGCAGCAGATATTCGATCAAAACCCAGCATTCTTCCCGCTGTAATCGTAATACCGCTTCGGCTAACACCTGGAATCAATGCAAGAACCTGAGCAATTCCTATCACAATAGCAGGCTTTAAATTCAGCTTTGATAAGCCTTTGTCCATTGAAGAAAACCTATCTCCCCAATACAGTACAACCCCAAAGATTAATGTCATCCAAGCAACGACCTCTATACTGCGGGCACCATTATTAAAAAACTTATGAACGACATATCCAGCAATAATCACAGGTATTGTTGCATAAACCACATAAAGCCCCATCCGAGCATCGTGATTCATCCCCCGACCACGCAATCCGTTTAGCAGTCCTTTTGTAATGGCAATAATTTCATGACGTAAGTACAGCACCACACTACACAGTGTCCCCACATGCACAGCAATATCCATGAGTGGTCCTTGATCCTGCCAATTCATAAGAGAGGGCAGCACAACAAGATGCCCGGATGAGCTTACTGGAATGAACTCTGTAATTCCTTGCAACAATGAAAGGATGATAATATGGATTATTTCCATTAATAATAATTCCTCTGATAAATAAGCTGCTTAATGATCGCGCTCATTTTTAACCGCATAATAAAAAAAAGCCAATAATTTTAGTCTTTTTTTGCAATGGCATCTCGCAGTTTCCGCGTCGTTCTTTCCAACTTAGCCGCAAGACCACGCATAATTTCGATACCGATATCGGAGAAATCTCGGATAAGATTTAAAAAAATATCTTTATCAAGCACTAGGACTTCAAGGTGCTCAGATGCAATAATAGTCGCGGTTCTTTCAATACCGCATAGTACAGAAATTTCTCCTGTAACTTCACCACTTTTCACTTCCCCAACCTGCAAATTTTGATCTCCAACATGTACAAATACATCTGCTTTACCGCATAGCACAATAAAAATAGAATCACCCGATTCGCCTTCCCGGATTAAATAATCTCCTTTGAAATACTGCTGTTTTTCAGCCGCAATGAGCATCAACCGTAGACGGGAAGCATCAATACTAGAAAAAAGTGGCAGGGCACGCATTGATTCAAAATCATCATCTAACGTCATAGCTCATCACCCAATAATTTAACGAATAAGGAGTGCTCATTATTTAGGGCACTAAAGGATCCTTCCTCCACAATAATCCCGTTGTTCATCACATAAATATGCTCAAAAACTTTGCATAATTCCGTCCTTTGCATCATCCACAGCACTGTTTTTCCTTTGAAATGCTCCAGCAATCGGTCTCGCAATAAGTACTGACTTACTTTATCAAACGCTGCAAGTGCACCATTTATGACAACAATAGGAGCATCCCGTAATACACAACGAGCAAGACCTATTCTTTGCTGCTGCAGTGACGAAAGCCGTGATCCGCCTGCCCCAACATGATAATCTAATCCTATGCTCATAATTGTCTCACGCAGTCCCTCTTGATCAATCACGCTTTCAAAAATATTCTCCAGTTTTTCTTGCGCGGTTTGCGGTATACTGCCAACACGACCAAAGAATATATTATCCCTTACCGAAGCTGAGCTGTTATAGTGATCCGCATGAAAAAACTGGATTTGGCCTTGGTAACATTCAGGTAAATTTTCCCTAAAAAAATGTCGGGCATTCAGAATATGATCAAGTATATTTTCCTCTAAAACATCAAAGCTGTTTTGCGAAGGCTTTAAGCGCAAAGCAAGAAAAATAAAGCTTTGAATATCTTCTTTCTGAAGATTATCTAAATTATCTTTTTCCGCTTTCATATGCAAAGCACGATAATACTCAAGCTCATCTGGTCTGATATAACTGTGCTGTTCATAAAAAGAGCTACCAGAAGATACGCCAGCAAAAAGTTCTAATGTAATTGCTGTCATTTGGTAGCCAACTTGAGACAACTCTTTCTGGAGTCCTGTCTTCTCTAGAACCTCAAGAAAATACTCATTTTCCATAATGCTCTCTAATGAAAATACGCCATCGGCAGAACTTCCAAATAGAAGATTGTCTAGAACTGAAAGGGTTGGGTGATATTGATCTGTATTAAATGGCTCAATCATCAAAGCAAAGACAGTTTCTTTGACTGCAGATGCAAAGGCTTTGCGCACTTTAATAATTGCGGCTGTTGCTTCTGGGTAGTCATCTTCAGAAATCATTCGTGCGAAGCCAAAATTATAGACGTCCGCATCAAGCCCAACAACCCGAAGTGCCTCCCAAAGTTTATGTTTTTCCTCAAGGATTTGAGGCGAGAACTCTTGAGGCAGGCAATCCGTACGTAACGCCGTTTCCACATCATCGTAGCTGGACGGAAGTGCCAACAGCAAATTATCCAAAAGTGTCCCAGAAAAAATATAACTTTTAGAACCAACATAGCTAATTGTTTGCCTAAAGTTATACTCAAACATTGTGTTAATATCATGTCCTCCCACCCAGATACGCCGCTTATCTACAGGGAGTAATTTAGCAATTGCCAAGCCTAGTTCATCTTTACCACTACCGGATTTTCCTAAAAAAGCGACATGCTCTCCAGGCCTAACCTTCAGTGAAATATGCTTAAGGACTTTACCCATAATTTCAGTTTCAAGACACAGGTTTCGAATCTCGATACCTACCTGAGAATGCTCAACCCTATCACGCCCCCAAAGCTTTTCAACGGGAAGCATGCCTGAGGGTTCGAACCGTTCAAGTACTTGCTCAAATTTAATCTGCACATCTTGCTGCTGTTGGTAGAACTTTAAGAGCGTCTTCCACGGATCCGCTAAACGCTCATAAGCTGCTAACGTTGCAATCAGCGCACCCAACGTTAATTCTCCCATAATGACAAAGTAACCACCAATCGAATAGAAAAAGAAAGGTGTCATCATGCCCAGAAAATTATTAATAAACTTGATCAAATATTTCTTTTTAAAAAGGGCGACCCGAATATGGTAAACCTTATCAACCATAATACTGAAGCGGTGCAGCAGACTCTTTGAGTAATCATGAGTATGGACATCCGTTACACCATCAACACTCTCACTAATCAGTCCAGCAACATGCCCTAAGCGTTCTACACGTTCTCGTGATAGGACATTCACTTGCCTCTGCATTTTTGGAATGATGTACATCTGAATCGGGTACAAAGCAATCGCTGCAACCCCTAAATAAGGTTCCTGCATAAACATAAAAAATAAGATTGTTACAAGCGTTCCAAATTGCCACACCGGCGTCGCAATGGCCTCACCAATAAAACCACCCATAACCTGCACTTCTGCAGCAATAATCGTCACGATACCGCCTGAGGACATTTTACGGAAATAGGGAAGCGGAAAACGTAATGTATTTAAATAAAGTCTATACCGTAAAAGCTTTAATAACCGCTCACCAGCACGCCCTTGGAGCATATTAATAAAGTATTTAAAAATACCATTAATAACAACAATCGTAAAAAATACAGCACACAGCAGAAACAGATAATAAGTTTGGCTAAATTCATAACCATAATAAGTTTTTGGAAAGCCTTCTCCACCAATCGCTTTATTGATGATCAGCTTGGGAAGCTCTAACAAAACATACAAAAAAGGGAACGAAGATAGCGTTAGTAGCACCAACACCATTTGGTCTTTTAATCCGTATTGAAAAATAAAACTGTATATGTTTTTTTTCACTCTGCGCGCTATCCCCCCACTTCGTTGCACTGCCAAGTGACTAAACACTTGCAAACCATAAGGCTTTGCTTCAGGCTCATTTTAAATTTTAAACCCTGCAGATAGTCTAGCGATGAGTCACAAAAGAAGCAAACCTTCAAGCATCCTTATGTACAGCCATGACACTTATGGTCTTGGGCATCTGAGGCGTTGCCTCACAATTGCAGAGGCACTGATTCAAGATAATTCTAACCTTTGTGTCATCATTTTAACAGGATCCACTGTTGCTGACGCATATCCAGCAGCTCAGAATATTACCCTGGTTCAACTCCCAGGGATCTATAAACAAGCGGATGGCAGCTATGCATCCACTCAACAGTCCATTTCTTACAAAACAACCGTAAAGCTTAGAGCCGAATTAATTCTTAAAACCACACAAGCACACAAGCCTCAGCTCTTTATTACAGACAAAGAAGCCCAGGGTGTTGGGGATGAACTGCTACCTACACTTGAATATTTAAAGCAGCAAAAAACGCCTTGCATACTGGGGCTAAGAGAAATCTTAGACGATCCTGATACGCTTAAGAAGGAATGGAAAAAGAAAAATACTCTAGAGATTATCGAACGTTATTATAAAGAAATCTGGATTTACGGCCCTAAAACTTTCTACGATACATTACAAGGCCTGCACCTCAAGAAGTGCGTAGAATATACAGGGTTTTTAAGGCGTTCTGCTCTTTCACATCCATCACATCAAACAAGCCCGTATATGCTTGCAACCATTGGCGGAGGCGGCGATGGTGCTCCAGTCATTGATGCCCTGTTAGATCTGTATACAGATGACGATACAAACCTTCCCAATTGTCGCATTCTTACCGGTGCTTTTCTGCCAGAAAAAACCTTAGGTATATTCACTGCAAAAGCTGCACCCCTTAAAAAAATTACGCTTCTACCGTTCTCATCAGCTTCTGAAGAATACTTTAGCCAAGCCCAAAGTATCATTGCAATGGGCGGCTATAACACTTTTTGCGAAATTCTCTCTTTTAACAAACCGGCCCTGATTATTCCGCGCACGACTCCAAGACTTGAGCAGTTCATAAGGGCTAAGCGCGCTTCAGAACTTGGGTTAGCGACCACACTCTCTTTTGATGAGATTAAAAATGCTAAGTCATTGCGCTCAGCAGTTCTTAATCTTCAGAAAGCGCCGCCTCCATCAAATCAGCGTCCTAAAGATTACTTAGAAGGACTGAACATTATTCAGCAAAGGGTTGCTCACTATTTACCCTTAACAACAGAGGATAAACCATGAAAGTTGCTTTTGTTCTTAAGGGCTATCCACGCCTATCAGAAACTTTTATTGCCCAAGAAATTGAAGGGCTTGAGCAGCGCGGCCTTGATATTCACCTGTTCTCGCTCAGACATCCAACAGACACCTTAATGCACCCTGTCCACGGGCGCATTAAGGCCCCTGTAAGCTACCTACCTGAGTATTTGCACCATGAGCCTGTCCGAGTCTTTAAGTCACTGTGTGCAGCGATTATAACCTGCGGATTTTGGAGATCTCTTGCAGCTTTTGTAAAAGATTTTCGCAAAGATCTTAGCCGCAACCGGATTCGTCGTTTTGGGCAGGCGCTTGTGCTCGCCCATGAGCTTCCCAAAGATATTCAGCACATTCACGCGCATTTCTTGCATACGCCAGCATCCGTTGTTTACTATTCAGCCTTAATGAAGGGGCTTAAATGGACGGTTTCAGCCCATGCAAAAGATATCTGGACCAGCCCCACCTGGGAGCTGCAAACAAAGCTAAGTCACATGGCATGGCTGGTCACTTGCACAAAGTACGGCGCAGAGCATCTAAAGTCGATTAGCCCCGACCCTACGAAAGTCCACTTATCCTATCATGGGCTTGATTTTGGTAATTTTCCGCCAAAACCCCCAGAATTAAGCACGCATGACGGCAGCAACAACGAACAAACCGTACGCTTAATCACTGTGGGCCGCCTGGTTCCGAAAAAAGGATATACTTACCTGCTTCAAGCGCTTAGCCAACTCCCACAAGATTGTTTTTGGCATCTGACCCATATCGGTGGCGGGGACCTTAAAGATAAATTGCAAAACCAAGCTCAACAACTGGGGATTCATGACCGAATTTCATGGCTTGGTGCCCAACCGCAAAAAGTTGTGCTTGACCATTACAAAACCCACGACTTGTTCATTCTTCCGTCTTGTATTGATGCTGACGGTGACCGGGACGGCCTACCCAACGTTTTAATGGAAGCCCAAAGCCAAGGGATTGCATGTCTTTCAACAACAATCTCAGCCATCCCAGAATTGATCACACATAATGAAACGGGCTATCTCGTTGAACAAAAAAATACCAATGCCCTTACAGACGCCCTGAATACACTGATCCCAAACCCCAACCTTCGGCTAACACTGGCGCAAGCTGCCCAAGAAAATTTGCTCAATAATTTCAATAGTCAGCAAGAACTGGATACACTGTACAGACGTTTTACCAACACCGACTGAGTGACCATTGTATGCGTATTGCCTTTTACAGCCCTATGAAGCCCGCCGATCATCCTACTCCCTCTGGGGATAGGCAGATTGCGCGACTTTTTATAAAAGCACTCCAAAGCCAAGGCCATGAAGTTATCTTCCCCAGCAAATTCTCATCCTACTGCTCAAAGCCAGAACTTATTACCGGTAAAATAGCGGAAGCTGAGTATATAGCCAAAGAAGCCTTAGAACTTTGCCAACAGCAATCTCCAGATCTTTGGTTTACCTATCACTGCTACCATAAGGCGCCCGATCTTATCGGTGATCTTATCTCTAAGCAGTTGGATATTCCCTACGTCCTCGCCGAAGCCTCTTCTACTGAAAAACATGCAAACGGCCCATGGAAGAATGGTTACACGCTCGCTCGTCGCAATATCCAAGCAGCCCAACAAATTATCGAATTAAACCCTGATGATCGGGCAGGTATCAGGGCGCTCACCCAGGCCCCTATCCTGTCCCTCGATCCTTTTTTAGATGAAGAGCCTTTCGTACGGCTTATCCCTCAAAAACAGGACTTAAGACAAATCCTTGCCCAGCGTCACAACATCGACCCTAATCTGCCTTGGATGATTACCGTTGCAATGATGCGGTCTGGGTCAAAACTTCAGTCTTATCAAATGCTTGCAGAAGCCCTTAAGGACACCCCCCCTACAGCCTACCAACACCTAATTATTGGTGATGGGCCTGAAGCAAACACAGTCAAAGAAATTCTACCCAACGCAGTATTCGTAGGCCAGCTCCCTCCCGAGAATATCGCCCCTTATACCATTGCTTCTGATCTGCATGTTTGGCCTGCCATTGGCGAATCCATTGGCTTGTGTATCTTAGAGGCCATGGCTAGCCAAATCCCAACCATCATGACAAATGACCGCAGTAGTTTCGCTCAAACAACCGACTCCCCTGGAATTGCTATGACGGCTAAAAATCCCAAACCTTATCAAAAGATGATTCAGCATTATTTAGCTGACCAGCCCAAGCGTGTCGCCGTTGGCACGGATGGACTGATGGCTTTACAAAAAAAGCATACTTTAGAGACTGCTGGTGCTAAACTGTCTTCAATCTTCATCGATCTTAATAAGACTTAATGCTATGATTCTCGCCATTATAAGACATGCCTCAACGGACTGGAGTGAGAAAAAAATCCTGCAAGGTCGCAGCGATACTCATCTTAATGATCGCGGTATAAAACAAGCAAAATCATGGAAAATTCCTGAACAATTTATCGATTATAAGTGGTATGCAAGCCCCCTACAGCGCGCGCAACAAACAGCACGTATTTTAACCAAGCAGAATATCGCCATTGCGCCCGAGCTTATTGAACTTGACTGGGGTGATTGGGGCGGACACAGCATCCCAGCCTTACAACAGCGTTACGGCTGTCATTTTTCAAAGCTTGAGCGACTTGGGATCGATATGCAGCCCCCAAAAGGTGAGAGCCCCCGTCAAGTTAATCAACGCGTTCAAAAATGGATTAGTAACTGCACAGAACCTTCTATTGTTGTTTCTCATAAAGGTGTCATTCGCTGCTTACTCAGTTTAGCAACTGGATGGGATATGACCCATGACTTTCCCACCAAAATGAGCTGGGATGCTGTGCATCTATTTGATATTTCTCAGCCCAATCGTCCGAAGATTCACAAACTTAACGTTCCTTTCTCTGTATGACCCAACCCAAAGTTCTGATTCACTTACAAACACTACTTGGCGCCGGGCATCTGGTCCGAATGGCGGCCATCCTTGATGCATTGATGACTCAAGGTGATGTTGAAGTTCACTTAGTCACAGGTAATTCGCCGCATCCGCATATTACACTTCCTTGTAGTGTGCATCATCAGCTGCCACCTTGCCGTGCACGCGATGAGACGTTCAGGGAGCTTATTGATGAGCGAGGAAATCCCATTGATGATGCTTGGATGCAAAATCGCGCACGCAAACTTATGGATATTTATAATCAAGTGAGGCCCGATGCGATCGTCACAGAGATGTTTCCTTTTGGGCGCCATAAGCTGGCATTTGAACTGTTGCCAATGCTGGAAGCTGCAAAAGCGGAAGCCATTCCAGCCAAAATTATTTCCTCTGTACGAGATATCCTTGTTCGTAAA
>CAYGJW010000007.1:0-20883 GCA_964350415.1 uncultured Alphaproteobacteria bacterium | reverse complement strand
GTAGATACTTTCTGCATTTCTTGCCAATTTTGTTTGCGATCAAGATAACTTAGACCGGCACCAATGGCAAAATAAGCAGACATTGCAATCAATGCATTTCCTGCTGATGGGAAAGAGAATGAGTGAAACATGAAGGCAAAGAGAATGGTTGATATAATCCCAACCAGCAAAGCACCTTGTGTAACTGTATAGCTTTTTTTGCTTTTTTGTTTGATTTGTTCGATAACAGTTTTAACAACCCAGGTTATTGAGTTCCGCTCCTCACCGGCCTCTTTATAGGCAATTTCATAGCGATTCCATAACGCAATCGCTTGCCAAATCCCAAGAAACATCCCAACAATAAAGCCTGCCCCCATATATGAAACGACCCCCATAATACTGTTAAATGTAACCAACATAAAAGCAGCTACGGATGTCGCAGGCTGAAGTGTCAGAAACACAGTATCAATAAAATGAGCCGTTGCTGCAACGAAGAGAAATCCTGTCGTTACAAAAAAACCACCCATAAGCATAAGTGCTAATATATAATGCGCAATTCCTTCTATTCTAATTGACTCCCACTCTTCACGAAGTTTTGGCAAATAGTAATCGTTTTTCATTTCCCTCTCCATAATTATTGATTCTTAAATATTATTATACAGATATAAATTTTTATTTAAAACCATGTAATTAATTGATATAAGGATATAATTATTCTAAGTCATACTTGGTAAAACACCTCATCTATTAAGGTGTTGAATTAATAAAAAACTATTATTATGTTGTTTTTGAAAATAATTACATTGCATTTAAAATAATAGAATGTTTTTAAATAGTTAGAATTTTGATTGCTAGGAAAATCCCGCTATGCCTGGCTTCTGTACACCAAAGCATAAGCTAAAAGAATCAATTTTTGGGAAAAGAACAAGACTATTTGGCTATAAAATCATAGATGCCATATCAGAACCGTTAAATATTAACAATGAGATACCAAGATAAAGGGCAAAGTTAGGAAACCCCTATTTTTGCCCTAATAGAAAAGAGAACTTGATCATTCATAAAGCTTTATGGACGAATAACCAAGACAGATTGATTTGCGTGACGCACGACTCGTGAAGCATTCGGTCCAAGCAGGTAATCTCGCAACTCAGGGCGATGCGACGTCATAACAATGAGATCTGCATCAATTTCATTCGCCATATCAAGAATGACCTCATAAATTGTACCTTGACCAATGATATGCTGAACCTTAATGCCTGGGGGAATATGCTCTTTCACAAACTCATGCAAACGCTTGTTCGCAGCATCAAGAACCTTCCCTTCGTAATTTGAAGGGAAGAACTGACCAACAAGGCTCATTCCATAATCTGGAACGACCGTCAGAATATGAACGCAAGATTTAAAAGCTTGGCTGTACTCAACAATCGTCGGGATTGCTTTTTCCCAAGAACTTTTTTCGTCTAAATCTACTGGAAATAAAATATCCTTAAACACCTCATTAAGCCCTTTCTTCATTCGGCTGCAATTCAGCCAGACGTTTTCTTCTACGCTGCAAAATTACAATAAGCACTAGAAGTAACAATGCAGGTATAAACACAATTTCTTTCGGCAACCCACCCGCAGGAAGTTGTAGCTTTAAGATTTCCCAATCAAACTTTAATCCTGATTTTGCTGCGGGCTTTCCTAAGGCAACGCGGTCAACATAAACGCGTTCTTTTTCAATTCTAAGTCCCATGCCCGTATAAGTAAGGCGCTCTTTAAGATCTCCCTTAGGGCCAAGAGGCAACAACACCGCCTTAGTAGAGATATCCCCACTCATATTCTCGCCCTTAACAAACATTCTTAAGCTAGAATTAGCTTTGCCTTCAGCAATGACCTTGGTAATCGCGACCGCAGGAACATCAACATAAGGATCTCGAACCATGTCCATCCAGTATCCAGGCCTAAACAACGTGAATGCAATAAGAATCAATGCAAGAGTTTCATAAAGGCGACTGCGGACAATAAAGTATCCTTTAAGGCCTGCAGCAAACATAAGCATCGCTATAATTGCTGCAACGATCGTGATAACAAGCTGGAATGTGTTTTCAATGCCAATCAATAAAAGTTGAGGGTTGTAAATAAACATGAACGGTAAAGCCACTGTTCTTAGGCTATAGAAGAATGCTAAGAACCCTGTTTTTATCGGGTCTGCCCCTGAAATTGCCGAGGCAGCAAACGAGGCCAGCCCAACCGGGGGCGTAACATCCGCCATAATCCCAAAGTAGAACACAAAAAGATGCACAGCAATCAATGGCATAATTAAGCCACTTTCAGCACCGAGCTCAACAAGAACAGGTGCCATGAGTGTCGATACAACGATGTAATTCGCTGTTGTCGGAAGTCCCATACCCAGAAGCAAGCTGATACCTGCTGTCAAGCACAGCATGAAGATCACGTTACCGCCCGATAAAAGCTCAACCAGCGCTGATAATTTAAGACCAATACCTGTTAAGGAAACTGTTCCAACAATGATTCCTGCAGTTGCTGTTGCAACAGCAATACAAATCATATTACGGCTACCAGATGTGAAGCCTTCTAAAAGGTTTACGATTCCTTCTCTGAACGCTTGCTTATACTCACCTTCTTTGCGGAAGAGAACCATCAACGGACGCTGCGTTAGCGTAATAAACATCAGGAAGAACGTTGCCCAAAAAGCAGAAAGCCCTGGCGATAAACGTTCAACCATCAAGCACCAAACAAGGACGACAACAGGTAGTAAGTAATAGACACCTGCTTTGAAAATAGGCGCCACTTCTGGTGTCGTTGTAACGTCTGCAGAAATTTCTTCTTCTAAGGCCTGGCTGTATTTTGCCCCATACCGGATCAAGAAAACATAAAGCGAGAACAGTCCAATTGCCAGCACCCAAGAAGCATAAGACCCAAGTACTGATTTAAGAAAACTAACGCCAAAGAAAGTGATACTCGCAAAAATAATCAAGCCAGAGATCGTTAATCCTGCCGAGATCATGCTTTGCTTAATCGATTTCGCAACAGATGGCTTCAAGACACGCATATTCGCGGAAACCGCTTCAAGATGTACCGTATACATCAAAGCAATATATGAAATGATCGCCGGCAAGAAAGCATGTCGGCAAACAGCCCCGTAAGAAATGCCTACATAATCAACCATTAAAAATGCTGCAGCTCCCATAACAGGCGGCATAATTTGTCCGTTAATCCCTGTCGCAGCCTCAATAGACCCTGCTTTTAAGGACGAGAATCCAACTTTTTTCATAAGTGGAATGGTGAATGTTCCTGTCGTCACAACATTTGCAACAGAAGATCCTGAGATCAAACCGGTTAGACCAGATGCAACAACCCCTGCTTTTGCAGGTCCACCTTGGAAATGCCCTAACAATGAAAAGGCGAGCTTAATAAAGAAGTTACCAGCCCCTACCCGATCAAGCAATGCGCCGAAAAGAACGAATAAAAAGACAAATCCTGTGGAAACACCCAAAGCAATACCATAAACACCTTCTGATGATAGCCATTGATGTCCAAGCATTTTAGAAAGGGATGCCCCTTTATGCGCAATAATTCCAGGCATTGCAGCACCTGCCAAGGTGTAGAAAAGCGCTAAGATTGCAATCATCATCAAAGGCAAACCGAGGGAACGGCGCGCTGCTTCAAGCAATAAAATGATTCCTACACCCGATGTGATAATATCCATACTTGTTGGAATACCAGGACGCAGGGCAAGCTCATTATAATAGAGAAACTGGTAGCCTGCGCAGAAGGCACCAACAAGGGCGAGCCCCCAATCTAACAAAGGTATTTTACTACGGGAAGATGTTTTTAAAGCGGGATATGCCGTAAATGCAAGCAACATTGCAAATGCAAGGTGGATTGCACGCGCTTGTGCATCATTAATCGTAACACCGGTCATAAAAGGGAGCGGTGACGCATACCATACTTGAAAAAGTGCCCAGGATAAGGCAACGATCAGCAGGATGAGCGCAGGGTTTCCTTTTGGGCTACGTGCACCTGTATCGGCCTCACGCACAATATCAGGAAGCGCATCAACTTGATTCTCTTCGGTAATCTCAATATTACCATTCGACTTTAAATCTGTCATTTCAGTACCGCCTACTTATAGTCGTTCAATGGTTTGATCCGTTTCAGCACTTGAAGAATCAAGCCCTTCTTTAGACACTGCATCGGGCGAATTATTCCCATCTTCAAGGTCAGGCGTAATACGCTCGCCTTCTCTTTTTTGATGAAGATCTTCCATTAACCCTGTTTCAATAAAGTAACGAATTGCACCTTCGTGCACGGGAACGATTTCAGGATTTCCAACAGTTTGCTCTTTTGTGAGAGAATCAAATGATGGATGAATCTTCTTAAAGCCTTCAAAGGTATCTAGAACGGATTTTGTCACCATATAGACAACGTCTGAGCTAACTTTTGAAGATGAAACAAGGCTTACCCGCGTACCAAACGTTGGTAAAGCATCGTCAACGCCTTGATACAGACCTCCAGGGATTTCTGACTTGAGATAATAAGGGTATTTCTTAACAAGGCGATCAATCACAGGGTCTTCAAGGGGGATAATTCTTGTTGGGCACGAAGCAATCGCTTCTTGAATTGATCCGTTAGGGTGTCCAGCTGAAAAAACAATCGCATCTACTTTGTCGTCACATAAAGCCATTGATTGTTCAACGGGGTTAAGTTCTGAAACAAAAGAAAAATCCTTATCCATCTTCCATTCCATCTCTTTGACGAGTGTCTCAAGTGTGGCCCTTTGACCAGAACCAGGAGCCCCAATATTCACACGTTTATGGCGAATCCCTCTTAGATTGTAAATGCCAGAATCTTCACGAACCACAATCGTCAAAGGCTCGACATAAAGATCTAAAACGGATCTAACATCAGGGTTGTTCGCAACAGATTCAATTTCTTTGGTTTGATGATAAGCATGATATTGCAAATCCGTCTGGGCAATTCCAAGATCTAACTCACCGTTTAAAAGCGCATTTAGATTATAAATTGAGCCACTCGTACTTTCCACAGAGCATTGAATGTCGTAACGTGCGCGATGCCTGTTCACAAGCCGACATATACCACCACCAGTTGGATAGTACACACCTGTGACACCTGCAGTACCAATTGTAACAAAACGATCCTGATTTTCACTGGAGTTGACAACAACTTCCTTAGCAAAATCGTAAAGAGCATCGAATTTAACGACAACAACAACAGCCAGAACAGCTAAGAATGAAATAAATGCGTAACGCCTCATACAGAGTTCACTTATCTTTGTTTTTCCTACTCACCATCCCAGGACATATTATACACAAATTCTGAAAAATTTAGCATAAACTTTGCATCCAAGAAATGGACAGTGAGATCAGACCATAGCAAACAAATAAGCCATTGGGCAAGCTTCATCGACATACCTGCAGCGCAATCATTCTTTTGCAGGCTAACTCAATGATATTTAATGAAGATAATTTTGAGGGTTAACCGGCTTTTTTCGGTAGCGAAGCTCAAAATGAAGTTGCGGGGAGTGAACATTTCCTCGCCGTCCTACCGTTGCAATCTGCGTCCCCTTTGCAACTTTTGTTCCCTTTTGAACGGAGCACGTTGCACTGTGTGCATAGGCCGTCATCCAATGTTGGTTATGTCTGATTAAAATAAGATGCCCAAAACCTTCAAGGCCTGTACCAACATAGACAACCTCCCCAGGCGCAGCGGCACGAATTGGGGTCCCTTGAGGCACCCTAATATTAATCCCATCATTTTTTAGACCGTTTGATTTGGGACCAAAGCCAGAGATAACAACTCCTCTTACTGGCCAGACAAATGCTGGGGATGCAATCTTAGAAGGCGCTGCTAAACTACGATCTACGCTCTTTTTAGGCGGAGTCCTGCGTGCAACAACTGCCCTTTTACGAGACGACGGTCTTTGTGCCCTCTTCGTTTGGTTTATCTTACTCGCATTATTGGCCTGCGCCGTTGTAACTCGCCGCTTTATTGCATTTGTATTTTTTGGACGCGCTTTATGCTGAGTGCTTTCAGTACGCCGAGGAACTACTTTCTGCTGTCCTGTCGTACGCTTAACAATACGGAGTGGCTTGGCTTGCTGATGATTACGTCTTTGCGAACGATTTCTCTGAGCGGGAACTGACAAAGTTTTACCTGCTCGAACACGGTCAGCATCTCTAATTTTATTAACCCGCATAAGTGCACTTAATTTAACACCATGTCGTTTAGCGACAGTAGATAAGCGATCCCCTTGACGGACCTGGTACTGTTTTGCAGGTATCCTTAAGCGCTGCCCTGCCCTTAAATGATACGGCCTGCGTAGCCTATTTAGCCGAATGATGCTTTTTTGAGGAACTTTATAGCGACGTGCAATAGCAGAGACCGTATCGCCTGATCTTACCTTAATCACACTCCCTGCAACAACACGGCTTGATCCTGTCACAGAACAAGCCGACAAAATCATGCTTACGACACAGACCACGAAGCAAAGAGCAAGAGGCTTTAAAAAAAGCTTTTCTAATTTTTTAAAAGTCTTGTTCAATGGTTTTTCGCATCTTTTGCAGTGAGTCATAATGAGTTAGATCGAGCTGCAATGGTGTAATCGTGATATATCCATCCATTACTGAACGTAAATCACAGCCTTTTTCATAAGTCTCATCTGTTGCGTGACCACCAAGCCAGTAATAAGGCTTTCCTCTGGGATCCAGACGCTCCGTCATTGTTTCTTCAACCTTACGCCACCCTTGATGGGCAAGCCTTATACCTTTTACGAGTTCTGGAGGAAGTGCTGGAAAATTGACGTTAATTACAACATTTTTTGGCCACGTATGTTCTATGAGCGCACAAATAACATCTTTTGCATAGTGCTCTGCGGTATCCCAATGGGGTTCTCCACTTTCATGAAGCATTAAGGATAATGCAATTGCAGGAACTCCAAGCAAAGCAGCTTCCATAGCAGCAGAGATCGTCCCAGAGTGCGATATATGATCGCCGAGGTTACTTCCGTAATTCACACCTGATAAAACAAAATCAGGCAAACGGTCCTTTAAAAGATGTCTCGTTGCAATCAAAACACAATCCGTTGGCGTACCATTCACAGCATATTTTCTTGGGCCAACTTCATTCAACCGAAGCGGTCGATGCAGTGTTAGGGAATGACCTGCACCACTCTTTTCGTGTTCTGGGGCAACAGTCCAAATATCTGGAGACAGCGTCAGAGCAATACGCTTCAGCACTTCAATGCCAGGCGCATACACACCATCATCATTTGTTACCAAGATTCGAGTATTCTCAACACCTTTTGCTTTAACGCGTTCAACCATTTTTAGCGATAACCTCTATTCCGCCCATATAGGGCCTAAGTGCTTCTGGAATCCGTACACTACCATCTTCTTGCTGATAGTTTTCCAAAATCGCAACCATTGTACGTCCAACAGCCAACCCTGAGCCATTCAGCGTATGAACATGATGCGTCCGACCGTCTGATTCAGATCGGTAGCGTGTGCCCATACGGCGCGCTTGGTATTCACCGCAATTAGAACAGCTAGAGATCTCACGATAACGATCTTGGCCAGGAAGCCATACCTCAATATCGTAAGTCTTTTGTGAAGCTGGCCCCATATCCCCTGAGCACAATAACATCACACGGTATGGAATCTCTAACTTCTTGAGAATATTTTCAGCAGCGCTCAACATCCGTTCATGTTCCGCACCAGATTCATCTGGATGTGCAATACTCACAAGCTCTACCTTTGAAAACTGATGCTGACGAATCATGCCGCGCGTATCACGGCCAGCGGACCCAGCCTCTGAGCGAAAACAAGGTGTATAAGCGGTATAGCGATGAGGCAGTTCATTTTCGGACAAAATATCACCAGCAACAAGATTTGTTAAAGGTATTTCAGCCGTTGGAATCAACCAAAACCCATTATCCGTATGAAATAAGTCTTCTTCAAACTTCGGAAGATTCCCTGTTCCGTATGCTGCTGCATCGCGAACAAGGTATGGCGGAACCACTTCTGTGTAACCAAATTCTTGGGTCTGTAAATCTAACATAAAATGAGCGAGCGCACGTTCCATACGGGCCAAAGCGCCTTTTAATACAACAAATCTGGAACCCGACATCTTAGCCGCACGTTCAAAGTCCATAAGTCCTAAGTTTTCACCAAGAATATCATGCTCTAGGGCAGAGAAATCAAAACGTGTCGGCTCACCTACTTTGCGAACTTCTACATTTCCTTCTTCATCTTCTCCGTCAGGAACTTCGTCCAAAGGCAGATTTGGCAGGCGTGATAAGGAGTCTTTAAGTTGTTCAGAAACAGCGATTTCTTGAAGCTGAAGTTCAGAAATTCTATTTTTTATTTCTGCAACGGTCTCCATTGCAGCAGTTGCATCTTCACCTTGTTTCTTGGCCTCACCAATTTTACGAGAAACATCATTGCGTTGCTGCTGTAATGACTGTAGCTCAGTCTGAATTGCTCTTTTTTTATGATCTAAATCAATAAATTTTTGAGCCGTTGGCTGCAGTCCTCGACGCTTAAGTCCAAGGTCGAAGATTTCTGGATTTTCCCGAATAAATTTTATGTCAAACATCAAAGCCCCAATAAAAGGTCGTTTATTTCTTTTTTCCTTTTTGCTCCGCCATGCGTGCTAACCAAATTGAAACTTCATAGAGAAGGATCAATGGAACAGCCAAACCGATTTGGCTAATGATGTCTGGGGGTGTTAAAACCGCGGCCAGAACAAATGCAATAACCAAAGCATAGCGTCTATTCTGACGAAGCTGGGTAGATGTTAGTACCCCAACTCGAGCCAGTAAAGTCAAAAGAATGGGTAATTGGAAACAAAATCCAAAAGCGAATATTAATTTCATCACTAAGGCAAGGTATTCGCTAACTCTCGTTTCAAGCTGAATTGCAAGTTTTCCAGCTCCAGTTCCGACCTCGAAATCAAGGAAAAACGCCCATGCTAGCGGGAAAATACCATAATAAGCAACCAGTGCACCAAGCGTAAAAAGAACAGGTATTGCAATGATAATCGCCAAAAACATCCGCCGCTCATTTTTATAAAGACCGGGGGTAACAAACATCCAAATTTGAGCAACGATTAATGGAAATGACAAACAGAACGCAGCCCAGAAAGCCACTTTAAGATATGTTAGAAAGGCCTCAGGAAGACTTGTGTATATAAGTCTTCGCGTCCCTTCTTGAATCTCTGACTCTGCCATTGCTTGTTGAAGTGGGGCAACAAGAAATGCATAAATTTGATCTGAAAAGAAATAACACGTTGCAAAGCACAGGACAAAACATCCCAGTGAATAAAACAGGCGCCGTCTGATTTCTCCTAAATGATCCAATACTGAAGCATCGATCATGCGGCCTCCTGATCTTTAGCTGGTTTCTCATCAGAAACATCAAGAATCTCATCTGAGATCATCGTTTTTTGAAGCTCAATTTTTTTGCTCTGCTCTTCAAGCTCTTCAGCGCTGCGCTCAATTTGTAAATTAATACTGTAAATCACATACCGTATGCGTCCGGCCCATTGCCCCATACGATGCAGTGCGCGTACAAAGTCCTTCGGCCCTAAAACAACAAGAGCAACCACAACAATCAATGCGATTTCAAACCAACCAATATCAAACATTTGATATTACTTAGTTAAGGTTTTGTCAGAAGATTCTTTATCATCAAATTCTTCGTTCATACCTTTTTTGAAGCTTTTTACACCTTTTGCAACATCCCCCATGATGCGGGGCAAACGACCTGCTCCAAATAGAATTACAATAAGACCTACCACCAAAATAATTTGCCAAAAACCAATACTCATATCTCTACTCCATAAAAATATTTAATTATACACTACTACATCATAGCTAACGGACGCAAAAGCTCAAGAATCTTTGCTGTAGGCCATACAATTAGCCATCTAAAGATATCAAGATCAAGACCAATTGTTGTGCCCACCCATGGCAAAACCAATAAGCCGCCTACTAAAATCATAAAACCATAAGGCTCTATACGTGCAAGGGGAATTGCCAGTGCTCTAGGCAATAAACCAACGGCCACTCGCCCTCCATCTAATGGCGGAAGCGGCAGCATATTAAAAACAGCCAGCACAATATTCAGGCGCACGCAATTCACTAAATTAAGTGCAAACCATTCTTGCATTGATTCCGGCATATAAACCGCAATATTCATCAATAGCATTGAAATGACGGCAATCAAAATATTCATTGCAGGACCGGCGGCAGCCACAAAAATCATATCACGCTTTGGATTTATCAACCTGGAAAAGTCAACAGGAACCGGTTTCGCGTAACCAAAAAGAAGGGGGGATTTCAGTAAGAACAACATCATTGGAAGCAAGACTGTTCCAACCAAATCAACGTGCTTTACAGGGTTTAATGTAACCCGCCCCATTCTTTGTGCCGTATTATCACCAAACATTTTTGCCGCATACCCGTGGGCAGCCTCATGTAAAGTCACAGCCAATAGAACAGGCAGCGCCCAAATTGATATTTGAAATAAAACGGATTCTATATCCATGCAGCTATTTCCTTAATGCTATCTATTAACTCATCCTAATATATAGAGATTAAAATAAAAATTTCATCCCTGACATCCAACGAATCGTGCATCTACCTAATTCTACTGATGAGCTGCGATCTTAACGCCTGGATTTGCGGCCTTCCATGCGGCGCAGCATGCTCTTCCAAAAAGTGCCCTGTCAAAGCAAACCCATCTTTGATTTCTTCCAAGCTCGGTTCACTTATCGCTGTTTCTTCAGACAAATAAGCTGGTAGTTTAAATAACTTATCCATATAAGGCCTACCAGCCTCTTCCGTAACGGCGCATCCTGTTCTTGGCGATACATAAGTCAGGGGAACATCACGCTGACCAGTGAGCGCACATTCATGCAGCGATAAACCATAACCAATACACTCTAACAACCATAATTCCCATTGATTATAAAGCACATAACACAAAGCCTTGCTTTCTATTTTCAGCCAATCCTCAAGTAAAGTCAGGAATTTTTCATAACAAATAGCATAGCGGTCATCTCGCTCTGGCAATAATTGATCCATAAGGCCACAAGCAGCAATCAAACACTGTAATTTATGAGGCTCATCAAAAAATGCACCACCATACGTCCGAGTGATCGCCGTTGTATAAGTCCCAATATGGCTTTCCAGCCGTGCGTGCCATTTCAGTTCGATCAGATCACCAACCTGGACTGCACGCTTCCCTGACTTTGCTCCAGCGTGCCCTCGCCGTACAACCCCCACATGCCGGCCATGTTCATGCGTTAAGGCACTCATAATCTGAGAGCGCTCTCCATGCATTTTTATACTCAGTACAATACCAGTATCTGTCCACTGCATCTGTTTACAATCTGTGCTACGTTAATTAAGGCCCACGAATCTGCAACATCCTAGCGAGATTTTTCGATGCATACAAATCAACTTTATAAAGAAAAATATTATACATCACAAGATGGACTTAAGTTGTATTATCGCCATTACGATAATGGTGACAAGTCGCTTCCAACTTTACTAATGATGAGCGGTATTGCCAGAACTTCAGCTGACTTTGAAATCCTGGCCCTTAAGTATAAAGATCGCTTTAACATTATCTGTCCTGATTACCGAGGGCGCGGAAATTCTGAATGGGCCAAAGATTGGAAAACATACAACCCTGTGCAGTATGCTCAAGACATTCAGCACCTCCTTGTTGCGTCTCAAACAAAAAAAATTGCGCTCATTGGAACTTCTCTAGGCGGCGTCGTTTCTTTGATACTAAGCGTGCTGATTCCTCATCAAATATCAGGGATTATTCTGAATGATATTGGGGCTGAAATTGAGTTCAAGGACATGGGAAAACTCGTTGCCTACATAGAAAAAAATCCGATATTTTCATCTTGGGAAGAAACCGAAGCGTATGCGAAAGAAACCTACGCTTTTATGCGTATGGATCGTGACCCAAGGGTGTGGGAGCAGTTTTTAAAAGGAACGTACCGCGAGAATAAGGACGGCAATATTCGAACAAGCTGGGATCCAAAAATTGCGATGCCTATTAAAAAGGTGAATGGAAGCATTGGCGACTTATGGATTCCTTACAAAGCAATTCACAAAATTCCAACATTGCTCCTGCGGGGAGAGTTTTCCAATCTTCTCAGTCCAGAAACCGTTGCAAAAATGAAAAAGCTTAAACCTAATCTTGAAGCAATAACAATTCCGGGTGCAGGTCACCCACCTTCTCTCAATGAGCCTGAATCCTTGATTGCAATCGAAAACTTTCTTATAACTCGTTAGTTTTGTTCTTTCTATTTATCAAACAAAACATATCAGCTAAATTGCAGTAAGCGGTTCTTTTAAACCATATTGGTGGGCAATCCCTCGCATTTCTTGCAAAACAAGCTCTAACAATTTTTTACTCCCGGCCTCACAGCGGGCGACAATATAGGGTGAGGTATTCGATGGTCTTAGCAACCACCACCCGTCCTGCGATTGAACACGCAGTCCATCAATATCTAAGAACGGCACCCCCTGCCCGAGTAAGTATGTTCGCATTTGCGCCATGATATCTTGAGGGTTTGCGTCCTTAGGAATTGTAAATTTAAGTTCAGGTGTCCCAAAAATACTTGGAAGTGTATCCACAAAATAATCAAGCTCTGAATTTCTAAGCTCCAAATTTTCAAGTAATCTCATCGCTGTGTACGGTCCATCGTCGTAACCAAAATACTTATCAGCAAAGAACATGTGGCCTGAATACTCACCTGATATTTTCGAGTTAACCTCATGCATTTTACGCTTCATCAGGGAGTGACCTGTTTTCCACATCACTGCCTCTCCACCCTCAGCATTAATGCTATCGACGATCCATTGACTGGTTTTAACATCAACAACAATTTTTTCGCCTGGATAATCACGTATATAATCTTTCGCAAAAAAATAAAGCAATTGATCACCAGAAAGTGCTCGGCCATAACGATCAACACAAACGACTCTGTCACCGTCTCCATCAAAAGCAAAACCTAAGTCACATTGGTTGCTTTCAATGCATCGACGAAGCTGTGTTAAATTACGATCTAATGTTGGATCTGGGCTATGATTTGGGAAAGTCCCATCAACAACTGCGTTCACACAAAAATGCTTTCCAGGAATGATCTTAGTAAGTGTCGAAAGAATTTCAGCAACCGCCCCATTGCTTGCGTCCCATGCAATACGTTTAGGTTTTAAATGTTTAAACTGCTCTGATAAAAACTGTAAGTAATCTTCATTTTTATCTCTTTCTAGAACCTCAGCATCATTCGCGGCCTGCTCTGCTTCAATCGCATGACAAAATAAACTACGCAGATCTTCACCGCACAAAGGTTTTTTATTATAGACAAATTTAAAACCATTATGTGATGCAGGATTATGGGACCCTGTGACCATCACCCCATGAGAGATGTAAGAAGTTGCGCATGTAAAATACAGGACAGGCGTTGGACATAAACCGATGTCTAAAACACCGACACCAGCACTTATAAGCCCTTCGATAAAAACTGCGGCAAGACGTGGTGAGCTTAGTCTTCCATCGCGACCAACAACAGCCTCAGGTCTCACTTTCTCTGAAGCTTTGTGATATTTCCACAAAAACTGTCCAAAACCTCTTCCCAGGGCATAAGCATCTGCTTCAAATAACGTTTCATTGTACTCACCACGGATATCATAAGCCCTGAAAATTGAAGGGTTATATACGTGGGATTTCCTTGAATTTCTGAGATTTTCTACGTTAAGTCTATGCTGCATTATTTCTAGAGACCTTTGGTGTAACTTTGCCTAGGCAATGATAGTCGAAACCAACACTTTTTGCCTCATAAGAATTAAGAAGATTACGATAATCAATAAGAAAAGGCAGCTTTATTACTCTTTTAACTTTGCTTAAATCCAAAGATTTGAAGCAACTCCATTCCGTTAAAACCAGCAATCCATCTGCATTTTTGGCAACCTGGTAGGGGTCATCTAAAACTTGGATTCCCTGTGCATTCAAAGCTTTTATATGTTTCATTCCTTGTGGATCATAGGCCGTAATTTCACATCCTTGCCGCTTTAAGCATTCAATAATTCGAAGGCTTGGACTCTCCCGCAAGTCATCTGTATCTTGCTTGAAAGTTAGCCCCCAAACAGCAAATTTTAAAGGCTCTTTCTGTTCAGGATAAAGATTCAAGATACGTTTAGCTAATTCAACAAAGCGCGACTCATTTGATTCAATAACCGCGTCCACAAGCGTTAGAGGCGCCCCGGCTTCTTTTCCAACCCCTGATAATGCACGCGTATCTTTCGGAAAACATGATCCACCATAACCTGGACCAACCTTTAAAAATGCCTCGCCTATCCGATTATCCAAGCCCATCCCTGTTG
Organism: uncultured Alphaproteobacteria bacterium; assembly: GCA_964350415.1. Lineage (GTDB taxonomy): Bacteria > Pseudomonadota > Alphaproteobacteria > CAYGJW01 > CAYGJW01 > CAYGJW01. The sequence continues at coordinate 6,473 of CAYGJW010000007.1, read as the reverse complement.
TAACGTCATCGATATCAGCGCCTGTTTTTTCGCACAAATCGGAAAGCTCATTAATATAAGCCAACTTCATCGCCAGAAAACCATTCGAAGCATATTTGATTAATTCACTCGAAACCAAATCGGTCTGAACCAAAGGAATACCTTGATCAATAAACGCTTGATAAAGCCGGGACATTTGCACATATGCAAACTCAGAACTTGCACCAACCACAATACGATCAGGCTGCATGAAATCATGAATCGCATTGCCTTCACGCAGAAATTCTGGGTTAGAGACCACTTCAAACTGCGCATCTGGTGCAGATTTTTGTAAATGGCTTTGCACTTCCTGACAAGTCCCTGGTGGAACCGTTGATTTCAAAACAATTATTTGCGGACTTTCTACAGACTTTGGTAAGCGCGGTGCAATATCATTAGCCACATTAAATATCTGGCTTAAGTCCGCTTTATTTGCAACAGGATCATGAGGGGTGCCTACTGCAATGAAAACAACCTCATACTCATCAGCATCCGTTAACTCAGAGGAAAAATGCAGCAGACCAGCATTCAATCCTTCTGTCACCAAATCTTCCAGTCCAGGCTCATAAAAAGAGATTTCACCAGAAGACAGGCCCTCAATTTTCTTATTGTCCCTATCCACACACGTTACAGTATGCCTCAAACGTGCCAAGCAAGCAGCGGTCACCAATCCGACATATCCAGCCCCAATGACTAAGACCTTCATACCCATTGCCTCCTTTTTGCAAATATATCTCCAAGATAAAAAATCAACGCAAGGCAAATCACCAGAATTAATCCTGGATATAAGCTGACCCAATACTGCCCACTATGCAGATATCTCTGACCTCGCATGACCAATTCTCCAATTGAGTTATGCTCACTAATTCCCCCAAAACCTAAGTAGGACAAAGAAGCTTCAGTCATAATATTATGGGCTATACGCACAAGTAAAATCGGATAAAATGCAGCGAGAGCATTAGGAACTAAATGCTTGAACCCAGCAAAAAAAGCATTCTGCCCAAGGGTCACAGCGTTTATATAATAAGCTTTATCCACTTCCGATATAAAAAAGTTCCGCATTAATCGAGCAAAATAAGCCCAGCCATAAAGCGATAAAATTACAATGAAGAAGACTCTACTATCATCAATAAATAAGAAACAAAGCATCGCAATAATAAGCAATGGGAAGCCTAAAAAGAAGGGAATCATCTGAAGTAAAACACTGGAAAACCAACCTTGATAAGTCACTGATATTAAAGCAATTAAAATGCCTACTATCAATGATATAAGCAGTGATATTAATGAAATATAAAAGCTATTTAATAACGACAAGATGATTTGATAAAAAACACTTCTCCCCAATTCATCTGTTCCAAACCAACCGCTTGAAAAAAGCGCATGCAGCTGCGGCTCTTCAAAAATATGATCAAGTTCGGGTTGCAGCGCAAAACATGAAAAACTTAGAGTATGTAAGATAATGCTGCACAGCACACATAAGCTAATGATGAAAAAAATCTTACGCATTAAAAGGCTTGCTCCTTATTATTTTTTCTAAGGATAAACCATAAAATAGTATCAGAAACCATATTGAACATGAGGACGAACAAGTAAATGAAAAAGCTTAAAAGCACAATTAAAGGCCTATCATGGCTTTGAACAGCCTCAACCATCAAGACGCCCAGTCCAGGCCAGGAAAACACTACTTCAGTGACAACGGAGTGAAACAAAAGCTTTGCAGCCTCCATCGGCAGCAAGCTAAACGATGGTATTGCCAGATTTTTAAGAATATAACGCTTTAATATAATGTGAGGCGGCAACCCCCGGGCAAGGGCAAACCGATAAAATGATTTTTGTTTTAATTGCTGCACATGCAGCGCAATGACTCTCGCAACATAGGCCGTCTTTGACATCGAGGCTGTAATGACGGGGAGTACGAGTGCATGCCAACCAGACAACGTTAGCACACCCCACTCACCACCAGAAACACTCCGTGTCTCCCCGCGTCCTAACGAAGGAAAGAATGGTAAGGATACAGACAATAGCATCACAAGAAAAATGCCCAACCAAAACGTTGGAATGCTTAAGACCAGCGTTGTTCCTGTATACAGAATTCTTTGTAAAAACCCTTTCGGATTCATGCCAATATAAACGCCACCCCATATCCCAGCGACACAGACAACAATTAAAGACAGAAAAAAAAGCTCTAAGGTTGCAGGAATGCGTTCAAGAATAACACTGACTGCAGGAACTTGGTAAGCATAAGACAGCGGGCCGCCTCCCGCCAACAACGCCTTAATAAAATCATAGTATTGTATGATCAAAGGCTGATCATATCCTAGCTTTTGTTTAACGGATAAAACCTCGTCTAGGGTTGCACTAAAATATATATCACTGCTAAATGGATTTCCTGCTTTAGAAACAAGAATAAAGATTAAAAAAGAAGTTAATAGCGTGTAAATCAAGAAACGAAAAACAACAATAACGACCCGGGGCACTCCATCAATGCAACGACTTAACCAATTTTTATAAAGACATTCAGCTAACAAATTGAAAACCGTACTTTCAGCTCGGTTGAATATTCATGGCTAGCATGTAACCATCACGGCGGGCAGTGCACTTAATTCCCTGTCTTGAACTCCAAGTCTCTGAAAGCCAAACGATCGGCACAATTGCCATATCATCAAGGGCAAGCTTTGATGCAAGCTGAGTAAAACGTTTTCGGGCTATCGCATCAAAGTTTTTGAAGGTTTGGTGAATCAAATCGTCTACTTGGCAGTTAGAATAACCACCGCGATTAAAAGATCCAAATCCTTTTTCAGGATCAGGTGAATGGATTAAAGCCTTAAGCATATGAATTGCATTTTGATTGACCGGCCATGCAAGTTGCATAATCGGCGGCTTTCTTTTTGCGATTATTGGAAAGTATAGGCTTGAATTCATTGTATGCACAGTAGGCTTAAGTCCTAAACTTTTTAGTGAGCTTTTTACCACCTGAATAATTTCCACACCCGAAGGATAATAATTAATAGGGCCATAAATTGGAATTTCTATCCCGGTGAGCCCCATATTCTCAATATTTTTTTTTGCCTTCTCTGGGTCAAAGATAAGCTTATGTTCTGGAAGGTGACCGGTACAATCGGCGGGGACAAATTGATTCGCTGGTTGCGCACTTCCTTGTAGTAGCAATCCAGCAATTCTTGATCGATCAATTCCCATAGAAATTGCTTTTCTTAAGCTCACAATCTGCTCAGTCGTTAAGTTTTTATTCGCTTGCTTCAGGTCTTGGGCGCGCAAGGCTAGATAAAGCAGCTGTGAGAGCATTCCATGATGCAGCGCATACCTATCTTTAAGGGCCATAGCATCACGATGCAATACCTTAGAGATAACATCAACTTTGCCTAACTTCAGCGCTCTTATACGATTTTCATCATTGGGCAGGAAATGGATTTCAACATTTTTCCATGCGGGCTTCGCACCCCAGTACCTTTCATTGCGCTCTAAGTCCACCCGCAGGCTATTCTGCCAGTACTTTAGCTTATAAGGACCACTGCCTATGAATAAGCCTTGCTGCGCTTGTGTTTTTTTCAGAATTGCAACATTTGCAATATCACTTGGCAAAAATACATAAGGGATATGTGTTGAAATCCTTAAAAGATTAGGGGCAATAATTTCAACCGACTCAACCATTCGTACGTAACTAGACATCCCAACCTGGGTCTCAGTCCCTTGCTTTGCACGATCTAAACTCCATTTAATATCTTCGGCTGTAACAAGACTACCATCATGAAAGAAGGCGTCTGTCCGCAAAGTAAATTCCCAAGTTGTTGGTGTCTTTGACGTCCATTTAAGAGCAAGACCAGGCTTTAAGTTTTGCATTGGATCTTGGGAGACAAGCCCATCATAAAGATGCTGCATGAGTGACAAAGGATGCTTTCGCGTTAGAGCATGGGGATCTGCAGCCTGAACAACTCCATTATAAGCAAGACGCAGCACATCTTCTTCTGCTTTCACAAAAAAGTTAACAAATACAAAAAGAATTAATAAGAGAACGAAGCGAATATTTCTCATAAACCACCCTAAAAAAGAAGAACTTACCTCATTTAACACACCTATCGGTAATAATAAAGCACAAGGATAAGACAACTGATCTTTCTTAATAAAGTCTTCATATTTTATTGTTAGTGTGGTATTAAGGAGTGTGATGTTGACATTCCACTAACGGAATAACAATTATTATTGGTGTTTAAAATGAAAAAATATCGCTTACTTAACAGAATTATACTAACTACTTTTATTGCCGCAGTAATGGCGCCACTTGCCCATGGAGTTCCCACACTTATCTCATCTGAGGATTCAAGTTATGCAGAACTGAAATCTGCCGTCACGACAACACACACCCAGAATAAAAAAACAAAATCCAACAACCAGCAACAAGACTCGCAAGACTTTAAGACAGAAGTAAGTCTTGCTGTGGATTCAGGTCAAGATGTTTTTACGCGCTCTGGTGAAGAATTTTCCCTTACTTTTACGCTCAGCAATGCTCGTTTTTCAGAAAGCCTTACTCCGCAAGACTTGCAGCATACGATGCATGACTTTGCACCTTATGATGTACCAGCCTCCATTCAAATTAAAGAAGGCGGCAGTGAGGGAGATTCTAAGGTTACCTTCACAATTGAAGGTGTTGGGGTAAAAGAAACAGCCAGCGTTTATTCATCGGATCGTTTTACTCTTTCCTTGAATGCAGAAGCAACTGATCCTGAAAAAACACCCACAGTAACCGTTGGATATGAAGGTCCTCATAGCCTCGACACACTGACCGTTGCAATTGGACCAAACGCAGGTAAAAAAGATGCAAAAATTCCAACTCTCAGTGTTGGGTTTGAAAAAAGAAACCCTATATCTTTAGGGCGTTCAAGTAATAACAGAAGCTTCCGTCCTGCCCCACAACAAATTGCTTCTTCACAGCAGCCAACAGCTAAAAGAGTCCCTTCTCCACGCACCAGAACAACGAGGAATCAACGTAACAAAAACGTACGCGGCAAAAGAAACGTTGCAAACAAAAAAAAGGGGCGCTCTTCAGCGAGAACAAAGCCAACAACAAAGCGCTCTGGCAGCAGCAACCCAAAGCTTGATGCTTTACGGCAGCGTCTACTTCAATCACTCAAAGAGCCAGCAAGAAACAGAAACTAAAACAACCTTAACGGCTGTTCCCGTTTTCGAAAGCCTTTTTCGACACCTTTTCCTAGGACGTAACCACCAACACCGATGCTCAGCAGCTCAAAGAATGAGTCTGGAAGAAGTGCGTCAATTTCTATGCTGAAAATAGCCTTCAAGTAAGGGACAATAAAATAGGTATTGATCACAATACCTGTGATTGCAAGCATAACGATTGCACGCCAATTCCGTTGCAGAAAATCCTTTGATGAAAGCTCAGTTCTTAAAACTGTTTCCAACACCTCAAGCTCTTTGACATCGGTTTGCTGTGACAATGCTTTTAAACGTGCTTTCATTGTCATCGCTTGATCCTCATTGCCGCATATTTTATCGATGACGCCGCCAAATGCATCCAGCATTCTTCCCACTGCACTATTTCCAAAAAGTAGTTTACCCGGCATTAAGATCATTCTCCCCATGCGTCCAAAAAGTTGAAATAACATCATTATCCATATCCAAAAAGTGTTTGCTTAAGGCCCGTGTAATCGGATCTTCTGTCAAGGTGAACAAACCTGCGCCCTACCCCTGCGGACCACCCAAGCTCTAAGGCCAGTGCAACCAGCTCCTTTGCATAACGGCCATCCGGCGTTCGGATATCAACAGCGCAAGCACCGCCATTACCCCAAGGCGGGTTATCGTAAATATGAAATGACTTGTTAGACCCGCCTACACTTTGATTATGAGCCTGACTTCGGCAACACGACGTTATGATCATTGGCTGATCAAACATATAACGCAGCCTTACCAAGTTTTCTGCAAAGCCCTCTGCAAGCGCCAGTTTCCCAGTCGACTTGCATGCCAGTTCTCTGTGGGTAAAATAAACATCTCCCTCTGGCCCATATAACTTTACTTGCTCCATGTGCGCCACTCTACGCCTTGCTGCAAGCGCCTTTCGATTTTATCCAGCACATCCTTTATATTTTGGGACCGCTCATCCAGGCGCACAATAAAAGCCGGCATAAGCCTGTTCTCATGAGTCCATTGTTCCAAGTTTGTAATGCGCGATGAAACAGATGAAGCCCACCAAATAACCGTGAATGTTTGCACCGTCAGAGCACTTAGGATAACGAAAATAAAGCGATATTCCCCGCCAAGATTCATTAATTTTGCAAAGCTACATTTTATATCGTTTGTTAATTTCATTTTTTACTCCTTAATAATTTGAACTGGGGCATGCGCACCCGCCATTTCACGCCAAATATTTCCATCAAAATAAATGGGTTTTGAAAAATCACCGCCAGTGCATAAAACGACTGTTC